>CAZYSW010000007.1:4551-33193 GCA_964650105.1 uncultured Nannocystaceae bacterium | reverse complement strand
GGTAGCTCGCCGGGCTCATAACCCGGAGGTCACAGGTTCAAATCCTGTCCCCGCTACTCCCCAAAGCCCCCGATTCGGCCCTTCCCGGATCGGGGGCTTTCGTTTTGCGGTCTCGACGAGAGCGTCGTTTCGCTCGTGGCCAGGCCCGCCATCGGCGATCGGCTCCTCGGTCGGGCGGACAGGCGGAGGCGGTTCGCCGACCCGGGGACCGATGGCCTGTCCGGTCGCGGGAAGAAGCGGGTGGGCGCTCGTCGCTGCCGTGCCCATCGTGGCGTGCACGGCGAAAGATGGCGTGGCTCGAGTCGAAGGGCGCACGGAGGCTTCGAACGCCCTGGCGGACCGACCGCCGTGAAGCGGTTGCGCTCGGGGGGTGGGGCGGGTTTGGTTGGGATCGGCGAGGCGGCTACCCTGGCGCGTTCGATGGACATCAAGATCGGCATCAGCGTCGCCCTGGTCCTGCTCGGGGCGTCGAAAATCGACGGCTGCAGTCGCAACGAGCTCGGCAACCTTCGAGCTCGACCCGGGGGCGACCTCTCCCACGTGGGCGTGCCCGCGGAAACCTTCGCAGCGCGTGAGGTGGAGGCCTGCGGCCCGGGGGGACCGACCGCCTCGGCGCGCTTCGTTCGGACGCCCTACGTCCAGAAGACCACCACGTCCGGTTTCGAGCTCCTGTGGATCGCCCAGGATCCTGCGGACTTCTCCGTCGAGGTCACCACGGCCGACGGGACGCGACTGCACGAGGCGACCGCACGCGCGGACACCTCGGTCCGCACGGTCGAGGGCACGCAGTACGTCGCGGACATCGAGGGGCTGCCCGCCGGCGAAATCGTCTGCTATCGCGTCGTCGGACCCGGTGGCGCCTGGACCACGCCGATCGGCACTTCGACGGCGCCCCCGCCCGACGAGGCCGTCAGCTTCGTGGCCATGGGCGACCTCGGCAAGCAATCACCCGATCAGTACGCGCTCGTCGACCAGTTGGAGCAGGTCGCGTACGACTTCGTGGTCATCACGGGTGACGTCGCCTACGACAACGGCAAGCGATCCGAGCTCCAGCGCAACGTGTTCGAGGTCTACGGCGATCTCATGCAGCACGTTCCGTTCTTTCCCACGACCGGCAACCACGACTATCGAACCCAGAACGCCGCCCCATTCCGCGAAGCGTTCGCGCTGTTCGAGAACGGCGGACCGGCCGGGCTCGAACGCTGGTACTCGTTCGATTGGGGGCCGGTGCACGTGGCGGTTATCGACACCGAGAAGCTCGAGCAGGCGCAACTCGATTGGTTGAACGCGGACCTGGCGGCTGCCGACCGTCCGTGGACCATCGTCGTCGGTCACCGGCCTCCCTACTCCTCGGGCAGCCACGGATCCGACAAGAACGTTCGCGAGCTGTTCGTCCCCATCTTCGAGCGCCACGGCGTCGATCTCGTCCTGATGGGGCACGACCATCATTACGAGCGCACGGAGAGCATCGACGGCGTCGTCTACGTCGTCACCGGCGGTGGCGGCCGAGGCACGCGCCCCGTGGACAGAAACGCGTACACGGCCTTTGCCGACGACGTGGCCCATTTCCTGTGGCTCGAAGCGAACACCACCGACCTCCGCATGGTCGCCGTGGATGCCACGGGCCAGCAATTCGACTCGCTGCACCTGCGTCGCTGAGGACCTGCTTCGCTCCGAAGACGGCCTGCAGGCGCCCTGCGCATGGCGCGCGAGGTCCTGCGCGGTCGCCTCGGCCCTCGGTTCACTGCGGCGCGATCTGGGCGCTGATGCCCGCGCCGGTCATGTCGGAGTACGTGTACGGCGAGACCAACCCGGTCACCGTCGCCACCACCTGATAGTCGTTCGGATCGACCTTGAACGCCGCATTGGCGTACTCGTCCACCACCCATACGTATCCCTCGGCGTCGATGCTCACGCCGACGGGCGACGAGCAGCCCGGAAGCGGGATGTCGAGATTGATCGGTTGCGGCGGCTCGACCGCGGTATCGATCGCCGCCAGGCCACATGGGGAGTTCTTCGCGATCCAGGCCACGCCGTTCAGATCGACCTGCAGGCCGCGCAGGCAGCCCACCTGTGGAACGGTGGCGACCAGCGACCAGGTTTCGTCGGCCTTGTGGAAGCGGTACACGTTTCCGTTCCCGCACCCCGACGCGTAGGTGTTGCCCTGCAGATCGAGGCCCATGCCGTAGATCGAGCCCCCCGCCGAGCCATAGTGCGTCGCGTCGTGCGTAATCCCGTCGATCTTGACGACCGGACCGGTCTGGCCCCATCCGATGACCCAGAAGTTGTTCTCCGAGTCGATCGCCCCACCGTAGGGACCCCAGCTCCAGCTCTGGCCCGACCAGTTCGGGACGGTCACCTCGTCGATCGTGTTGCCCGTCAGGCCCTCGACCAGCCGGAAGTAACCCGTGTTCGTCGGCCGATCGTACCACCCGATCCAGATGTCGCCCGTGGAGTACTCGCAAGTGTTCGGGTCCTGCTCGCCGATCGTCCACGAGATCGGGCGCGGTCCTTGGCTCGCGTCGGAACCGTTCGCGCCCGCGGGAAGCGTGATGTTCCACAGCACGCACTCGTCGGTCCCCCACGCCCGGATGTCGTTGGGACCCGTCGACGTGTCGATCTGGCCGTTGTTGTCGAGGTCGACGCAGTCCTTCTCCTCCGCGGCGATGACCGTGAGACCACCCAGGCGGTGCCGACCTGGTAGTAGCCGCTCACCTGCACCCCGTCGACGAACACTTCGGCGCCACCCACCGGCCGGATGATCTGCGCGTAGTGCTTCGTGTAGTTCTCGCCGGTGACGAACGCGTAGCTCGGCAGAAACTGCTCGACCGGCACCATCTGGTACATTGAGGGATCCTCGGTCCCCGCCCCGCCGTTTTGCCCCGCGAGGTACTGGACCGGCAAGAACGGGCCATCGCCGGTGAAGATGAAGCTCTCCTTGGTACCGAACTGGTAGAACTCCCCCTTGTCGAGCGTCACGGCGAAGCCCGGCTGCGGAGGATTGGTCTCGATCGTGACGTTGTCTTCGCCCGCGTATACCCGCCAGTAGTAGGTCTCGTTGCCTCGCTGCGGAGCATGGGCGCCCACGTACTCCTCACCCCAGTACTCGAGCGGCAGCATGATCTCCTCGAGATGGTCGCAGTAGGTGATGCTCGCGTTCGGAACGTTGCCGCACTCGTTGGCGCCCAGCACGATGATGGGGGCGCTGGCATCGATCGTGGTGCCCGAGAGGTCGCCACCGTTCTGCGCCTGCACGACCACGTTGAGCAGGCCGTAGCGGTTCATGTTCACTACTGCGTTGCCGCCGGCGGCCAGCGCCGGGACCCCCCCGCCGCCCGCGGTCGCCCCCGCCACGGTGAAGTCGACCGAGGTGCCGTCCTCCACGGCGATCGCCATGAAATAGCTGGGGTAGGCCCCCACGGTACCCGGGTACGAAGCCACCACGTAGTGGCCCGTCAGCGCGTGCTCGGGCAACAACATCGATGCATCGTTGGTGGCCGTGGATCCGATCGGCGAGTGCCGGTAGGCGACCACCGGGATGTCGGTCTCCAACCGGTACACCCCGCCCTGTCGGAGCATGGTGACGCTGTCGATCTCCGCGATGTCCAGCACCCAGGTGTGCGTTCCCTGGGGAGGGATCTGCACCACGGCGCCGACCGGTTGCTCCACCGCGCCGTTGATCGGCACGAAGTACAACTGCGCGTTGACGCTCTTGGTGCTGGAGTGTTCCCCGCGATCAACGAGTCGTGCTGCGTCGGATCTCCGACGTTGCTGTAGTAGTTGTCGGCCTTCGTGGTCAAAAACGAGCACCCCACCGAGCTCGGCTCGTCCTCGACCAGCTCGCACAGCGGCTTGCACTGCCCCCCCGAGCAACCCTCGGTCGCGCCGCAGTCTTCGGGCGGCCTGTACTCGGAGCCGTCTTCGACACAGGTGGCGTACTGCTCCAGCCCCACACAGATGGTCGCCCCGGGATTGCAGAACGGGGTCTCGCCGGTCGAGCTGTCCTCGCCGTCGCCGGTCGTACCGTCGGCGCCGTCGGTCGCGCTGCCCGTGTCTCCGCTGTCGGTTGCGCTCCCGTCGCCGCCGGTCCCCTGCGTGCCATCGGTGGACTCGGCCGACGCCGACGTCCCGCTCGCCGAATCGGTGCCGCCGAGCGTGTCGCTCACCGACCCGCCCAGCGACGCCGACCCCTCGAGATGAGGCCTACGGGTGTCGTCGCCGCAGCCGGTGAGCAAACCGGCGCATCCCCCAAGACGATCCAAATGCGCTTCATGGCCCGAAAGTGTCGGCCGGGGCCACATGGGTCGCGAGCCCGAGCGTCGGTCCCAGCTCGGACGGGCCGTGAACCCGACAAACCTCGCGAACCACGTCGGGGACGGTCATCCCCCCGCGACCGCCAGGCCCCGTCACGCCACGACCACCCGTCTCGGCCCACCCGGAGCGGCCATTCACACGAAAATGTGCCGGCACTCGGATGCAGCGCTCAATCGCCGGCGCCACGCCGGAACCTCTTCGCCAGGATCACCCTGCCCTCTCCGCCGCGTCTCACCCGTCGAAGCTCCTTGCGCACGAGCTGCTCACGCCGCTTGATCTGGGTGCTCGTCGAGGGCTTGCGCCCCTGCAGGGGCTCTTGATCGTCGTGGTGCTCCGTGTACGTCCCCGGCGCGTGGCCGAGCTCGAAGATCGTGACTTCCCGCTGCCCGCGGTCGCCGAGACGAACCGGCACCACCGCCGCGCCGATTCCCGCACCCACGTACACCGCCCCCCTCGCCCCGCCGTTGCGGCGCGAGCCGTACAGCCCGTGCACGTAGCGATGGCCCGCCAACTTCCCCAGGGCCAGCTCGTGCAAGCGCGCCAGCGTCACCTGGCCCGCATGCGTATGACCCGACAGCACCAACGGCACGCCGTCGTGCCACAAGCCGTCGGCCTCCTCGGCGATGTGCGACAGCCCCAGCGCCGGAAGATCCGGCCGCAATCCTCGGGTGGCGCGCTCGCGATTGGCATGGCCGGTATAGGCGTCGTCGAGCCCGACGAGTTGGAGCCGTTGGTGTCGAAGCGTGATGGTGGTGTGTTGGTTGGAGAGCACCTCCGCCCCACCCTTGCGCAGGGCTCTCCTCACCGCGTCGGCCCCCGACCAGTAGTCGTGGTTCCCCAGGACCGTCACCACCGGGGCCGCGAAGCTCGAGATCACCTCCTCGAGTTGGTCGAGGTAGAGCTGCGAGTGACACACGAAATCGCCCGTGATGCAGACGAGATCCGGCCGGGCCTCGTTGGCCAGGCGGACCGCCGCCATCTGGACCCGCATCGGTGTGACCCGACCGACGTGCAGGTCCGTCAGATGCACGATCCGCAAGTGGTCGAGCGCTTCGGCATGCGCGGCTGGTCCGGCGAAGCGGCGGACGGCAATCCGAGGATCGCGGCGGGCTTCCCCCTGCTCGCTCGGCAGCCGAGAGGCGCAAGCACTGGCGTGTTCGACGGACTGGTCGACGGTAGAGGGGGCGTCGGTCACGTCGCGTGCAGTGTAGAGGCGGTCGGCATGATGCGCACGCCTGGGGCCGCAACTATTTTCTCGTGGCGCGAAAATGGTGAGGTCGCGGGCACTTGCCTCCCGACGGCGTGCCGACCACCGGGCGGCGACCGTTTCGCCGTCAATGCATCGCCGCAGGCGCTCGAGTCGTCGTCCCGCCGGACCGGAACGCCAGGCATCGCCGTCGCGCCGGAGCCTCGCCGCGGACGATTCGCGCTCGGTCGGCGAGCGCCGGTGGGGCTGTGGCAGACGATCGGAGAAGGCCCGATGACACCCGCCCCGGTGACGCTGGCTGCGTCGCTCGACGCTTCGCGCCTTGCCGGCGTCGATGCTGCCGGCGTTTCACCCTACGGTCCTTTTCCGAGACCCTGCTTGCGATCGAACGGAAATCCGATCGCCGCGCCGAGGATGACCGTGAACCCCTCGTTGGAGAAGTCGGGCACGTTCTTCAGCTTGCGGCGAGCGCTCCACCGCTGCATCACCTCCGCGCTGAGGGCCGCGTAGTTGGTGATCCGAGCCTCGAGCCCTGCGTGCAGCTCGAAACCGACGCGGGCGCTGACGTCGGTCGACTTGCGGATGGCGTGGCGGCCGTAGTCGACCCGCAGCACGTCGAGGCCGAACCCCAGGCCCGCGAACGGGCGCAGCGGGAACCGATCGAAGAGGTAGATGTTGCCCCCGAGAAACAGCGGCACCGTCATGAACGACAGCTTTTCCGCGTCACCGGGCGCGAAAGCCGTCCCGTCTTCGGGCGTGAACTCGACGTGGCCCGCGGTGTAGCCGGTCCGAAAGAACCAAAGCGCCCTCGGGTAGCGCTGCCCGTCGCTCAGGGCGAAGAACTGCCACCGCAGGTCGAACCCACGCAGCGCGCTGCAGCCCCGGTCGGTCCCCAAGAGCGGAGCCAGACAACCTCGAAATCGATCGGATGTCACACGCCGCGGTGTCAATCGAATGGTGTCGTTCGGGCCGGGATTGAACGGCGTGACCATGGTCCCCAAGAACACCGATCCCCACATCTCCCGCTGGGTCCACCACGGTGACGACGACGCCTCGCGTGAAGCCTCGCTCGATGCTTCGCCCTCGGAAGCGGTCTTCGCCTCGGAGGCGGAGGGCGTGGTGGGCATCACGCTTTCCCAGGTCGTCGCATCCCACGACAGGTCGGCGACCCCGAGCAGGCCTTCGCGGTCGGTGTATCCGGCGTAGTATCCGGCGCCGTAGGGCGTCGCGAACAGCCCGCGTCGGAACGCCTGATCGAGCGCACCTCGGCCCTGACGCTGTCCCGGCTCGAACGACAGGGCCTCGGCCAGGATGATCCCCCCCATGACGGCGGAGACCTTCGTCTCCTCGCCGGGCTCGTCGATCTCCGCCGTCTTGCGCTGCACGAAGACGTCTCCTTGCGGCAGCCGGAGCCAGCCCGGACGATCGCCGCTGCGACGTAGGTCGGCCACGCGAACGCCCCGTCCGTCCTCCACCGTGTACACCCGCGTGTCGGTCCCGGTGAACAGCAGCACGCGCGCCCCGACCAGATCGAAATGGGTCAACACGGGGGCCCGTCGATCGGACGCCGGGGGGTGCACCACGACCTGCAGGCGAGCACGGGGATCGGTGACGGCGCTGTTGGCCGCGGCGACGAACGCACCGAGCTCGCTGTACTCGATACGCCCGTCTCCGTTGAGGTCCGCCCCACCCCGCAATCCCGACAGCAGCTCGTGGGTGAAGATGCCTCCGCGATAGCGATCCCACTCGTGTGTCTGCTGGTCGGCCGAGTGCGCCAGGATCACCCCGGTGTTGGGATAGGCTCCGAGGTGATTCTCGTCGAGGTAGCACGGCCGCCGTCGCGTCGGCGGTGGTCCGGTCGGGCTTCCAGTCGTTCCCCCGCGCCAACACGAACTGCTCGCTCTTGCAGGCGTCGATGATCAGGTGGTTGTGATCGGCGGGCGAGCGCTCGAGGATCCGGGCGAACAGGTCACGCCGCTCCAGCTTGCCCCCCTCCAGGGTCAAGTACCCCTGACCGTCGGGGCCGACGTCGCCGTGCCCCGAGTAGTAGACGAGCAGCTCGACCCGCGCGCCGTCGTCCTTGGCCTCCTGCATGCTCGCGACCAGGCGGTCGTAAGCGGCCCACAGGTCCTCGGTGCTGGGGCGGTTCGCGACGCCGACGAGATCTCGGAAGATCGCCTGGCTGTCGGCGTCGAGCGTCGTCGCCAATTCCACCTCGGCGCCCACCTCGCGCAGCAGCTCGGTCATGCGTGCCGCATCGTCGTCCGCGAAGCGAAGCGGGGACAAGTCGGCGTCGAGCGTCGCGTTGCTGCCGATCACCAGCGCGAACACGCGAGGACGCACCCGGGTCTTCGCCGACGGCTCGCGCGGTCGCCGAGTGTCGGCCGCGGCGACGCCGTCGCCGAACAGCCCGCGGTCGGCATTCTCCGACGTGCTCGGTTGCGCGGCGACCTCGGGGACAGGGGCGGCCACGCACCACCCCGACAAGACGAGCGCGGCCTGGGCAAGCAAGCGACGTACAAGGCTCATGGGACATCCTCGTGGACTTCGAAGGCCAACTCGGCGGCGGCACAGGCGTCCGTGGGCGCACACATCCGGGCGACGAAGGTGTCGGCCGGGAGGCGATCGATCCAGGACGGGTCTCCGAGACGAGCGGGCGGTTGCTCGGCGAGGGCTGCCACGACCTGGTCCACGTGCTCCACGGTGAGCGGCTGCGGCGACACCAGGCCGTACACGCGCGTGGTCCCGCGGCGATGGTTCACCTGCAGCGCGATGGTCAGCGGAAGCGGTGTCCACCGCCCCGCGCCGACCTGCCGAGCTTCGCCGTCCACGGGCGTCGGCAGGTAGTACAGGGCCCGTCCATCGCTCCCGATGCCGAACAGCGTCAAGTATCCGGGACCGGTCCGCCGGGGATCCATCCAGTAGGCGAACGACAAGGTGCCGTTCAACGCACACCCGTCGTCCACCGCGCGTTGCAGCCCCGCGTCGTCGTCGGGCCGCCCACAAAGCACGTCGATGGCCAGCCCCTCCCCTCGGTCGACGTCGCCTCTGGCCTGTAGCGGGTCGTGCGTCTGTGGATCGCGGGGCAACCACACAACCACGGCGACCGCTCCGGCGACCACCGCGGTCACCATCGACAGCCGGCGCACCCACGATCGACGCACCTCGCCCGCCACTGCCGGCGCGTCGAAGAGCCAGCCCTCCACGAGGTCGAGCTCCGCACCCGCGATCGCTCGCCCCTCGAGAACCCGGAGCGCCTCGACGGCGCGATCGTAGTGCTCGCGCAGCGACGCATCGTTTCGCAGGCGTTCGACCGCCCATCGACGGGTGCGCGTCGAGGCTCTGCCCGACAGCCACGCGTCGATGCGCCGCAAAGCCCTGCGCCGTCCTCCGATCATCGGAACGCCTCCGCGATCAAATCGGCCAGGCCGACCAGCGGCAACGACAGCGATCCTGGGACCAGGGAGGTCTCACCGTGCTCGCGCAGAAAGGCGAGCAAACGCGCGCGGATCTTCGCCTCGCGGGTCCGCACCTGCTGCCGCCCCAGCCCCAGCTCCACCGCAGCGTCGCGCTGCGACTTGCCGTCCACGAACCGCACCCCGACCAGCCGGCGCGCTTCGGGTTCGAGGGTGTCCAAGAAGCGGCGGACGAGTCGGCGGATCTGCTCCTGCCCCACGGCTTGCTCGGGCCCGGGACTCGTCTCGTCGACCAGGCGTACCTCGGGGCCTTCCCCGTCGACCCCAAAGAGCACCTCTCGCGACCGAAAAGCGCGCAGCACCACGTTGCGGGCGATGGCCTTCAAGTACGGACCGTAGGGGCGGATGCCGTCGTAACGCTCGCGCGCGGCCGGCTCGAAGGCGCGCCGGAACGTCTCGTGCAGGGCGTCGTGGAGCTCGAACGCCGACGCGTAGCCGACGAAGCGGTGGGTCTGCCCCCGCGCCACGAAGCTGAAGCCGAACCGGAGCTGCTTGGCGATCTCCTCGGCGTGGAGGCGATACACGGTGTGCAGCGCCGCGGGGTCCCCCGCTCGAAAACCCCGGAGTAGGCTCCAGGCCCACCCGTTGGGGGCGGTGTTCTCGCCGTCGGGAGCGAGGGATTCGACGCCACCGGGGTCCACGTGACCCCCCTATCCAACCACGCCGAGCGTGGGTTGGCGACCGTCCCCTATCGCGCCGGGCCGGTTTTCGGCGTGCTAGCCTCGATCGTCGGAACGTGGGGAAACCAGGCGACAGCGCCCCGTCCGAGGCCGCCCGATGGCAAGCCGAGGCGGACCTCTTGGCAGACGGTCGAGAGCTGCTCGAGCGCCTGTGCGGGTCGACCCGCTACCGCCATCTGTACCCCCACGGCCCCAACGTCGCGCTGCTCCTCGAGGCGTACCAGGAGCTCGATCGCAAGCGGCTCGTGGGACGCGCAGGGTCGACGCCACGGCGTCAGTTGCGCACATTCCGCGGCATCCTGCGCCAGCTCGTCCGCCGCGACGTCCTCGATCGAAATCAACGGCTGAGCTACGGCTACCCCGAGCCGCGACGCCATCGCTTGCCCCCGCCGCCGCCGGTCGTGTTGCGGGCGCTGTCGCGAGTCGACGCCGACGCGCGTGCCCTGATGGCCGCACACCTGGGCGTGTCGGACATGATGATCGACGCCGGCGCGGACACGACCATCGAGGGTCCCGCACACCGAGGTCTACGTCAGCTCCGCGAAGCGCTGCTCAACGAAGCGCTGGCCGATCCGAACGCCATCGCGACCCTTCACCCGCAATATCTCCAGCTTCTCGTCTCCGCGCAGCCGCGACGCAAGGCCCACCCCATCGCCAGTCTCCTTCTGGTCAAGCTGCCCCTACAGTTCCTCCTGCTCCTCTTGACCCTGTTCAACCTGGCCTACATCGGCGCGTACTACTTCTTCAACGACGAGGTGCTAGGCCGTTTCGTGAGCACCAGAGTGAGCGGCTTGCTCGACGGCGACCTGGAGATGAAGAGCATCCACTGGGAAGGACGCCTCATCTTCGATCTCCTCACGGGTACGCCGACACGCACCGTGGTCACCGACGTGACCGTCTGGGAGCCCTACAAGAGCACGGGTGGCCGACGCCGAGGCAAGGCCGCGCACGCCGAACGCGTCGAGGCCTCGTTGGTCCTGCACGAGATCATCCCCTGGAATCGGATCGGGATTCCGCCGGTCTTCGAGATCCCCTGGGTCCTGCACTTCACCGACGTCCGCGTCCAATCCCCGATGTGGCTCGGCGTGCGGGAGTACGAGGTCGACGACGGCCACGGCGACGTCGAGCGCGTCATCGGGCTACGCGACGCCTTCCGCCTGTACGACTTCGACTCGGGCGACCACAAGGGCCTGAGCTTCGCGGTCGACGACGCGGTGCTCGACGACCTCGTGCTGGACATCGACTTCACCGAGATCGCCCAGTGGCGGACCGCGCTCGCCTTGCGCGACACCGCGTTTCGCCTACGCTTCGATGCCCCCGATCCCGGGACCGCCAAGCCGATCAAGCTGCCCCTGCACTTCACCGTCGAGGGGCGGGCCCCCCGAGGCGTGCTCCAGATCGACGACGTCGAGATCCCGCTGGCCCAGGTGGAGATCGAGCGCTTCTCTTCGGGCTACGACGACACACCGGTCTCCGAGATCGCCTTCGTCGGACGCGCCGAGGCGGCAGGATCCACCGTGCACGTCCACGGGGTCCTGCACGACGCGCTCACCCGCACGGTCGATCCCGCGCTCGAGCCCCTGCGCTTCGACGCCGAGGCGTCGTACGGCGAGCTCACCACCGTGGACCTCGAGGCGGCCAGCCCCGACATCGGGGCGCTCGCGCGTCACGTGGTGGCCGAGCTCGAGCTCCCCGAAGGCACCGTCGTCGCCCGGCGGGCCCCCGCGACCGCACGCATCCGCGGCCCGTTGAGCGACCCGACCTACACCCTGGCCGCGCAAGGCCTGACCCTCGACATGCTGGGAGAGCCGGCCTGGGGCGCGGACGACGTGGCGGTGAGCGTCACGATCGCACACGAGAGCGTCCCCGAGCGCTGGCGCGACCGTTTCGAGGGCGACGCCGTGCGGCGGGTCGCCGTGTTCGATACCTTCCGGGGCAGCGCGCTCGACGGCAGCTTCCGGCTGCGTCCCATGAGCGGGCCGGCGACCGTGGTGTTCCCCGAGCCGGGCGAGCCGTGGCTCATCGCCGCCGAGTTGGAGCTGTCGGGGGTCGACCCCGGAAAGCTCTTGCCGGGCGATCCCGATGCGGCCGCCAGCCTGCGGGGTACCGCGCGCGGCGCCGTCGACGTGCGCAAGCTGGTGATCGGGCCGCGTCCTCCGGGACCGCAGCTCCCCGCGCCCGGCATCGAAAGCGGGGAGACGGAGCTGCTGCTGGCCGAGATCGACCTCGACGACGTGAGGCTCGAACGCGATCGCGGACCCAAGGACGACCGCCTGCCCCGGTACATGCGCCTCGACGGTGGCCTACGCGTCGACGAGGACGGAAACATCGAGGTGCAGGACGTCTTGGTCGCCACCGACGGCGCGCGCCTGCGGATGGACGGAGGCCTGCGCGAGGGCCTCGAAGCGCTCGACAGCTTCCTGGTCGACTTGCGCATCGACGACGGCGCCGCGCTGGCCAAAGCCATGGACATCCCCGCCTACTTCGATCGCGCGCGGGGACACATGACCCTGTTTGGACCTCTACGGGCGCCCAGCGGCAGCAAGGGGGGCTTTTCGATCGCGGGTGTGGGCGGTGACGGAGGCTCGACCGATGCCTCGATCTGGATGGATCGCGGAACGCTCCACATCCGCGCTCCGTCGGCGCGCCTGTTCGGTGGCACGGGCAGCGTGGAGGTCGACGCCACGATCATCGAACGGGGTGCGTTCACGGACGACCCCAAGGTCCGCGTGGTGCTCGATCTCCAGGACGTGGAGCTGTCGCGGCTGGTCGGTGACGAAATCGGGGGACGCATCGACCTCGAAGCCGAGATCGGCGACGGCAACGGAGGACCGGCTCGCCTGTCGGAGATCCGTGCGCACGGGCTGGCCACCGCCGACGTCCTCACGGTGGCCGGCACCACCTATCGCGACGCGACCCTGGCGTTCCGCCTCACCCGCGAGGAGCTCTCCATCGAGCGGCTGGTCCTTCCGCTCCACCGCTCGGTCAGCCCCGCGCACGCGCCGGATTTCACCGTCCCGGTCGGCGAGATCGTGGCCGAGGGCACCATCGGCCTGGAGGACGACCCGGAGCTCGATTTGGTGGTCATGGCCGACAACCTGCCGTTCGACGTCGTCACCCGTTTGCTGGAACTCGAGCTGCCCATGCAGGGCTTGCTCGCGCGGGGCACCAAGCTTTCGGTGCAAGGACGCGTCAGCCGACCCAAGGTGGACGGCACCGTGGCCATGCACGGCGTCTCGGCCTCCGGCATCGCCCTCGGGAGCGGCCAGCTCGAGGTCACCAGCGAAGACTTTCCGAGCATGGGCCCGCTGGCCGAGCACCGCGAAGTCCGGGCGCGGGGCGAGCTGTCGACGCTCGGCAACCGCCACCACCAGGGCCGTGATCTGCAGTGGTCGGTCGATGCCGTGGTCGCCATCGGAGCGGCCCGCAAGGGAGGCACGCCCGCGGTCGCGGCCCAGCTCGACGTCGAGTTCGACCGGCTCGCCCTCGCGAGCCTGATGGCCGATCCCCTGGAGGTCGAAGACCACAATCCGATCCAGGGGATCCTCCAGGGTGTCAGCGCCCACGTGCTCACCTGCAATCGGGGGGCACCGATGCTCTCGGATTGCATCGACGGCGGGCCTCACGAAGCGCAGACCCTGGCCGTCAAGCTGCGGGTCGACGACGCCTGGCTCAGCGGAAGCGGGAGCAAGACGCCCGGCGACTGCACGAGCGCGACGACGCTGTGTTCCGACAACGCGTTGTCGGCGACGCTCGAGTGGCCGATGCTCGAGCTCGAGGAACCGTGGGTCCTGGTGACCGGGGGCAAGAGCCCGGCCCGCCTCGAGCTCAGCGGCGCCTACGACCTGTCCACGCCGCCGCGCACTGCCGCCGTCGAAACCGCGGCCGCGTGCGTGCCCCCTCGCCTCCCCCGCACGCCCAAGGACGTCACCGGGCCCGACGTCTCGGGAGGCAGCCGCGGAAAGATCCACGGAACGATCGACCTCGCTGCGCTCGAGCCGGTGTTGCGCGAGCTCGGCATCGACAAGGCCTCCGGCAAGATCGCCCTCGACCTCGGTGTGTTCGGCCACGCGATGGATCCGCGCATCCGTGGCGGCGCTCGGATCGTGGAGGGCGACCGGGTGCTGCTCGACACCGAGGCCTTCCCGCTGGCCTTCGAGTTCACGCGCCTCGACCTCGGGCTCCTCGACGGCTGGGTCGCCGCCGCCGGCGAGCTGCGGCTCGGGGGGGAATCGATTCGCTTCGGCTCCGTCGGCTCCGATCACACCGCGTACGCGCTCAACGGTCCGTGCACGGGCCGCTTCGGGTTCGCGGCCGAGGGCACCGTCGGCGCGCGCGTCCTGTCGGCCGTCGTCGGCGAAGCGCTCGAGGGTGCTTCGGGGGGCATGGACCTGCAGCGCCTGGTGGTCCGCGGTGACGTGGCCGACGGCGTTCGGCTCGATGCAGTCGAGGGCACGGTGGCCTTCGACGCCCACACCCTCGCGCTGAAGTTCGACGAGGGCATCACCGACGTGACCCTCGATCGCGGCAAGATCGACTTTCGTCGTTGCGAGGGCGGAGACTGCGGCGGCTCGGCTCCGCCCGGGTGGATCGGCGTGTTCATCGGGGGGGAGCAGGCGGTCGAAACGGGAGGCCGCCCCTCGGCCCGGCTGCACGCGCGGGTCGGCCCCCGCGGCGAGGCGGCCGCGTGGGGCCGGGCGTTCGTGTCCCCCGACTTCCAGCAGATCCAGGACGCGCGCGTGAACCTCGTGCTGGTCGATGTGCCTTACCGCGACTTCGATCCGAGCGGAACCCCGGTCTTCGAGGCCGAGCTGTCGAGCGACAACCTGAGCTTCCGCGGAGGCTCCCCCCTGGTGATGACCGGGGACCTTTCTGCCGATCGCACCCGATACGTCAAGGACGCCATCGAGGGGGTCGACATCCTTCGCCTGACCGATGCGGTGGACATCCCCGAGGCCCCACCCCCCGAGATCGTCCGCACCCTGCAGTTCGACCTCCGGGTCAAGACCGATCGGCCGATCCGGGTCGAGAACAACATCGCCCACGGGGTCGAGGCGGCCCTCACCGTCGACGTGGCGGGCAACTACGACCACCCCGAGTTCACCGGCCGCATCGACGTCGAGCCCGGGGGCAGCGTGGACATTCCCTTCCTCACCGGCACTTACGAGATCCAGCGCGGACGCGTGACGTTGGTGCGCGAGATCGACGACGCCGAGGTCGACGTCCTCGCCTTGCGCCGCGAGCCGATCTACATCGACAATCAGCCCCGGCAGATCCAGCTCCTTTTGGGGGGAACCCTCAGTGCGATCACCTGGTCGTGCCTGGCCGAGGGGGACTCCAGCGGGGCGCTCGACACCGTCCGCGGCTGCACCGAGTATCTGGTGCTGGGCGCGGGGGACGTCCAGGTCTCCGATACGGACGTCCAGCGCTTCGGCGGGGGCGGCCTGGCCAACGCCAGAAAGCCCCTCCAGGTGGTCGGTCACCTCACCGAGCTCGATCTCGGCGAACGCGCCGCCGAAGCAGCACCGCGGGCCCGGGCGTACGTGCCCGACATGCGCCTGCGGCTGGGCCAGATCGGCCCCGAGCTGGAGATCGGCACCCCGACGGACTGGCTCGACTTCGATTACGGCCGCGCCAGCCTCGGGTGGCACTACACTCGCGGGTATCCGGGCTTTCTGCTCCGCCAGAGCCGTGAGCTCACGCTACGCCTCGACCTCCTCGATCCGATCGGGATCGAGTACAGCCGCCGCTCCCGCTCCTACCTCAACGAGCGGATCATCTTCGACCCGCTCGAGCAGCGCACCCTCGAGCTCCACTTTGACTTCGAGATCCCCAGCCTGCGGTGAGCTCGGCCTTCGTCGAGACCTTCTCGCGCGGGACGTCCTCCGACGGCTGTGCATCCTGGTGACGATCCTGCTCGTGACGCTTCCGGCCGTTGGCACCGCGGCTGGCCCCTCGACCCCGCGTCCCCCGGACGCGACACCGAACGCCGAGCCGCCCGCCGCCGCGCCCGAGGCGACCCCCGACGACCCACGACCGTCCGACCTCGCCGCTTCCGAGGTCGACGCGTCCGCCCCCGAGCCCGACGCGTCCGATGCCGACGCGCCCGACGAGCCCGACTCCGACGACACCGAGGCGGACCCCGACGACACCGAGGCGGACCCCGAGCCGACCGAAGGCCAGGACGACGATTCGACCTCCATCGAGGTGGACCTCGCCGATCCGATGGGCCCCATCGACGCGGTGCTCGACGAGCTCGTGACGCAGGGCTTCTCCGTCCGCGATCGGCAGCGAACCTCGACCGCGCTGCAGGGCGAGATCCTCACGGCGACCGTGCGCGGCGAGCAGACCGAGCTTTTGCGCTACATGCTCGAGCAAGTCGCCGAGGACGGCTACCAGATCCTGCTCGAGCCCACCGCACCCGACACCTTCCAGGTCGTCGCGTTTCGGGCCCGCTCGGGACAGCCGCGGGGCGTGGCGCTGGTCGGCGTCGACGCGGTCGTCATCCAGGGCGAGTTTCGCAAGGGCGAGAACGAGGAGACCGTCCGCAAGCTCGTCGACCTGCCCGAGGGCGGGGTCGTGCCGGCATCCATCGCCGAGCAGCTCCGCACCATCGGCTACCGCGGCGAGTTCGAGGTCACGGGGGCCGGCGAGCTGCTCCTGACCGTCAAGCCCGGCCGCGCGATCCGACGGATCCGCGTCCGAGGGCACATCCCGCTGCCGGAGCGGGAGATCCGACGCGTGCTCAGCCCGCAGGCGCGTCCGGGCGCGCTGGCCCGGGGCGAGTGCGTGAGCAAAAAGGAGCTCCGCCAGTTCGCGCCCGCCTCGGTGTGCTCCCCCGAGGATCTCGCCTGCCGGCGCTGGGAGAAGGACGAGATCGCTCGCATCGAGCGTCACCTGTTCGACCAGGGCTACCTGCGAGGACGCGCGCGTCTGGGCCTGGCCTGCGGTCGAAACCCCGGCGAGGCGGACCTGTGGGTGATGCTGGAGAAGGGCAGCGCCTTCCGGGTCAAGAACATGAAGATCACGGGGAACCTGACCACCCAGGATCAGCGCTGGATCCGGCGTGTGTTCCGACCCACCGTCGCGCCCTTCCTTCCCATCCCCAAGCGCGTCACGAGAAAACACATCGAAGACGCCAAGGAACGCGTGGCGGCGGAGTACGCCCAGCCCCGTACGGGGCCGAGTTCACGCGCGCGTCGGCAGCTCGAGCTCCCCTATCCCGGCGTGCGCGTCGAGACCAATCTCGACCGCATGCGCCCGGGCGACGTACCCGAGTCGTGGACGCACCTGCCGCTCGAAGTCGACGTGCAGCTCGGCACGGGGGTCAAGACCGCGTTCTTCCACAACGAACGCATCGGCGAGAACCGCCTGCGATCGAAGCTGCAGATCTTCAAACGACGCGAACCCGCGACCGCGGCCGCTGCGGTGCGCGAGGCCGAGAATCTCCGCAATTTCTACCAGAGCCGCGGCTTCATGCTCGCCGAGGTCGAGGGCCGCTTCGAGGACTTCGGCACGCTGCGACGGTTGACCTTCGTCATCGACGAGGGGCCGCGGGTGCGGATCCGGGACATCATGTTCGAGCTCCCCGACAGCATCCCCTCGGCCGTCCGCAGCGACATCATGCGCACGTACCGGCGCAAGCGTGAGCTCGAGCCGCGGGGGCGGTTCACCGACGCGGGCGCCCGCAGCGACCTCGCCACGGTCCTGACCGCGCTCGCCGAGCGCGGATACCTGTGCGCGACGGCGCAGGTTCGCGTGGGCTTTTGGCCCGAGGCCATCAACGACGGGGGCCAGTACGCGGTGCTCGATCCGACCACCGCGCTCGAGGCCGCCGGCGAGCCCCGCTGGCTGGAGCGGCAGCTCGACCCGGGTGGCCTACAGGCCCTGCGCCAGCGCAAGAACGCGGGCGTCTACGTCCGCTTCGTCATCGAGCCCGGGCCGCGCGTGCTGACCTCCCCCACCGAGCAGGTCCACTACCTCGACATCCCCATTCCCCCCGGCCGCGAGATCGGCAACCTCCCCTCGTCGAGCCACGGCGCCTGGGGCACACCCCGAATCCTCCGCGACGGTCCCTTGCGCCGTCGCGGGGACGAGCGCGCCGGCGGGATCCCGCTCAACCTCACCCGCGACCGCGAGGTCGAGCGTGACATCCAACGACGCTACAACCGAAGCGGGTTCCCCCTCGCCGACGCAGAGGTGCGGTGGGTCTATCGCGACGCCGCGGGCAACGTGCACCGCGTCGCCCAGCCCGAAAGGCTCACCGATCCCGGCGTGGGCCTGTGCCGCGAGAACGCCTGGGCCAAGGCGGTGACCGTGGACACCGAGCTGTACGTCTACGAAGGTCGGCGCGGCTCGTTCGGGACGACCCTGGTGCGCGGCAACTTCAAGACGCGCCCCTACGTACTGCGTCGGGAGGTCGAGTGGGAGGACGGCGAGATCTACGATCGCGGCAAGGTCGACAAGACCCGCAAGGACATCGAGAAGACGGGCGTCGTCGAGTCGGTGCAGATCCGCGAGCAGCCCAGCAACTGCGAGCTCACCGACGACCCGGATCAGCCGTGCGTCGTGCACGAGATCGTCTCGATCACCGAGTCGAAAGATCGCTTCATGGACCTCCGGTGGGGGTTCGGGATCGCCACCCTCGATCCGTTTTACGTGTTCGTGCGGCCCACGTTCCCCAACATGGGCGGCACCGGCTGGGATCTGCAACTCGACGGACACTACGGCGCGAACTTCGAGGCGCTCCGGGATCAGATCTGCAGCGGCGAGGACTGCTACGAGCGCAGCGGGCGAATGTCGTTGCGTCGCCAGCGAATCTTCGCCAGCCCCCTGGAATTCGACATCACCGGTCAGATCCAGCGCCGCGTCACGCCGGCGCGCGGCCAGATCGACAGCGCGCTCGGCCAGGTCCGCCTCACCTGGCCGATCACCTCCAAGTGGAGCGTGTTCACGGGGTACCTCATCCAGGCCGCCAACATCTCCAAAGGGGTCGTCAAACCCACGCTCGGCGCGGACCTCGGGTGCGGACCGGGCGGCATGGCCTCGTGTCGTCCGCCGAACCGAGCCGAAGCCATCGTGCCCGACCTGACGGGCGCGTATCAGACGGGGGTCCAGTGGCAGCGGGTCGACAACGTCTTCAACCCCGACGAGGGGTTCATCGCCACCGGTGAGGCCCTCCTGGCTTCGCCCTACCTGGGGGGCAACGACTGGTGGGTCCGCTTCGAGTTCTCCTGGCAACACTTCGTGCCCATACCGCGGACCAACGGCCGCCTCGACTTCCGCTACCGCCTCTTTTACGGCCATGCGATTCCGCTGCCCAACGCCCCGGGAGCCCACACCACCAGCATCCCCGAGGTTTGGCGCTACTTCGGCGGCGGCACGGCCGAGCTCGGCCTGCGGGGCATCGAGCCCCAGACCATGCTCGTCGACATCGAGGAGATCGAGGGTCCCTACGGCGTGACGACGCTGCGCCCCATCGCGCAGGGCGGCCACATTCAGGCACTCGGAACTTTCGCGCTCCAGTTCACGTCCGTCCGCGACTTCTTGGGCGGCGAGCTGGCGCACTCGCTGTTTCTGGACACCGGTGTCCTCACCCAGCGCTGGCGCGACGTCGTGCCCATGCGCGACATCCGACGCAGCGTCGGCATCAACTTCATCAAGTGGGACATCGACATCGTCACGGTGTCGCTCGGCTACGCCGTCCTGGTGCCCAACTGGATCATCCCCCGCAACGTCCGCCCGACCGACGACAAGAACGGCCGCTTCGTCTTCGACGTCGGCGCGACGTTCTAGCCGCGTATCGGCAACGTCCCGCGAGGGAAGGTCACCGTTCCCGACGACGCTGGCCGCGTTACTCGAAGTGCGAAACGTGCCGACGTGCCCTGGGTCCCGCGCCTGGCCAGCGCCGCCGCCGACGGCACCCGCGCACGGCTTGCTCGATGCTCTGCCGGCCCGTCGCACGCACCAGGCTCACCGACGCCTGGCCCGAGCGGCCCGATGCGTGTGCACGCCCGTGCTGCCCCGGTGGAGATGGCGACGCGCCCGCCCCGGGATCACTTCCGGGGCGGCGGAGGCGGCGGCTTGGTCATCACCTGCCCCGCCTCCTTCTCCTTGGCCGTCGCCTCGCGCACGTTCACGACCTTCACGCTCATGCTGATCGTCTGATCGGCCAGCGGGTGGATCATGGCCACGGTCACTGCGTCGGCGTCGACGTCCACGATGCGCAGCTTCACCTTCTGCCCCCCGGGCATGCCGGCCTCGAAGATCGATCCCGGCTCCAGCTTGGCGTCGGCCGGGAACTCCTTGCGCGTCAGCGTTCGTCGCGGAGCATCCTCCGAGCGCCCGAACGCCTCCTCGGGCGGGAACTCGAAAGTCCGTTCGTCACCGGCTTGCAGACCGTCGAGCCGCTTGTCGAGGCCCGGGATCAAACCCGACTTCCCGTGCATGAACGTGATCGGTCCGGAGATGTCCGAGCTCTCGATGATCTCGCCGGAGCTGTCGGTGATGTCGTACGCAAGGGTGACCACGGTGCCAGGGGCGATTTTCATGCCGCCCCCATCGTACTTCGACTCGCCGCCTCGACGGGAGTCTCCCTGCGGGTTGCCACGGGTGGGGCCAAGTGGTCCGACGGCCCACTCGCGGTTGGGGTTGCGGCCCACCCCGTCGTGCACGATCGGCTACATCCGCCGCGCACGACATCGTGCATCACGCGCGGTCACTCGGTGACCACGATCGGGCTGCCCTTGTCGCTTCCACCCCGGGGTGCCACGGCGTGCCATCCCGTGGGCAGCGGCGGATCGGTGAAACCGAACACCCACCGCGCATCCGCCGGCGACAGGTTCACGCAACCGTGGCTGCGCACCAGGCCGAAGCCGGCGTGCCAGAACGCTCCGTGCAGCGCCACTGCCCCGTGGAAGAACTGCGTCCACGGCACGTCGTCGATCGAGTAGGCCTCCTCCTCGGGCGGCTGGTCGCGCATGGGCGTGGCCACGTACTTGGTCTGGACCCGGTGGACCCCGACCGGTGTCATGCCCGGTTGCTTGCCCGTGGAGACCAGCGTGGCGAACACGGGATGATCGCCCACGTAGGCGACCAGCGTCTGCTCGGACAGGTCGATATGGATCCAGCGCTCTTCGGCCCCCACGCCCGGAGGGCGCTCGAGGTAACGCGCCTTGCTCACCGCGTACGCGCGCATGAGCAGCCCGTCGGCATCCTCGTAGTACTCGTTGGGTCCGATATGGATGCTGCGCACGAAGGGATGCGTCGACAGTCGCCGAGGGACGATGTCCGTCTTGACCACGACGTCCGATCCCTCGGCTTCGCGGCGCTCCAGCGATAGCTCGCGTCGAATGAAGTACAGGGGAAGCGAGTCCTTGCCGGCCAAGACCCGCCCTCGGAACTTCGGCGATTCCTTGAGCCCGAGCTGATACTTGCGCGCGTAGGCCCCTCGCGTGGTCCGCAGGAAGCGGCGCTGGCTCTTGACCTCCTCGCCCGCCTTGGTCACGTAATACCCGGCGTTCATGTATTCCTTGACCACCGCGGGGACGTCGGCCGGACGCTCGGCGGGATGGGTCGGCATCGGCGTGCGCCCATGCTCGGCGTACCAGGCCTTCCCGGCCGCATCGGCCCGATCCTGCTCCTGGAAGCTGGGGAGCCGATGGAAGAACGGCGTCATGTCGTCGTTGACGCGCCAGTACTCGTAGGGCAACGGCGCGTCCAGATCGGGCTCGGGCACCGAGACCACGGCCTCGTCGGGCGGCGTCTCGCCGACGGCCAGCCCGGCGTTACGACAGATCCAGCCCATCGGGTACACCTTGTGCCAACCCTGGCTGCACCCGCCGCCGAACGTCCGCTCGGCGTCCACCCGGACTCGGATCCCGGCGCGGATCACTCCGAGGATCGGAGAGTCGAGGTCCGGTTTCGTCCGCACAATCGCCGCCAGCGAGGTCACCAACCCGTGGTGGGGAAACTCCGCCTCGACGGCCGCGTCCATGGGAACCTCCGGCCCGTAGATGGGGGGATACGCGAGATAGCTCCCCGTGGGATCGGGCGCGAGGTAGGGAAGGAGCTCTCGGACCGCTTCGGGGAGGTCGGCTCGGGCCGCCGAGGCCATCGCCTCGTCCGGCTCGTCGGTCGCCTCGACCTCCGCGCTCGCCCCCTCGGCCTCGGTCGGCGCCTCGGCGTTGGCGAGCACGCCCTCCGAGGGGGAATCGGCGACGTCCGCCTCGGACGTCACCTCGGCGCCTCCCTTTCGCGCCGTCAGCTCGTAGCCGAGCGCCACGACGCCCCCTCCGAGGACGAAGGCGCCGAGCATTTCGAACATGCGCTGCCGCTGCATCTTGCCCGGTTGGCGGTCGAGCGACGTTAGGGCACAAGCGGCGCTGCGGGCAACCCTTACGCGGGCCGGGCTGCGGCACGCTGCACGTCTTCACCTCGGCCCTCGACGCCGGACATGCGGCGACGCCACCGTCGTCGACGCTCGAGGTGGGCGCACGCTTGTTGCCGCGCGAAGCTCGGTGCGCCATGCTCGGCCCGTGGCCAGCGCCGGTCCGCTCGTCGCCGCTCTCGCCTTGGGCGTTGCGGCACTGTCGCCCGACGCGGCGACCGACGGCGGCAAGGCGGCGTCCGAAACGGCTACGAACCCCCTCCCGCCTCGCGTGGACGGCCCGTGGGTGGGCTTCGTCGCTCACCCGACGATCGGCCTGGTACGGGTCCGGGATCTAAACACCGACGGGGCGTTCGCGGGCGCAGGCGGTGCGGTCTCGGTGGGCGAGACGGTGCTCCCGTGGCTCGGCATCGGTCTGCAGATCGGCGGTGCGTATGCGGTCCGCAGCGAGCAAGGCGTTCGCCAGCAGCTCGGCCACGGAGCACTGATGGTGGACTTCCGCTTCTTGCCCGTGCCCCGCGTTCCGCTGTCGGTGCGCACGAGCTTCGGGCTCGGCGGTGGCGCCGTGACGCAGGCGGGCGTCCCCGGACGGTCGGGTTACGGCGGCGCGGTGTTCGGGGGCGCGGTGCGCTACGAGATCTTCCCCGGTGTCGCGCGGTACCGCCCCCACCGCGCCGGCGGATTCGGGCTCGGTCCCGAGCTGGGCTGGATCGGCGCCACGCCGACCAAGCCCGGCCGTCCGATGGCCAACCTGTTCTACCTCGGGCTGAGCGGCACCTTCTACTTCGGTCGCTGAGCGCCGACGAGGCCGCGCATCGCGGTCGACCGCGGCCCCGCGTCGGCCCGGCTCACGCCACCGCGGGGCGGCGCTCGAACTGCACCGGCGCATTCGGATCGCCGGGCCGCGACGCGTCGTCGACGAATCGCGAGAGAACCACCGTCACGTTGTCCGGCCCCCCGGCGGCACATGCCGCCTCGGTCAACGCTCGGCAGCATCGCACCAGATCCTGGTGCTCGAGCATGAGCGCGAGGATCTGCGCGTCCGGCAGAGGTCCGGTCAGACCGTCGCTGCACAAGAGCAGGACGTCCCCGGGCTGCACGCGCACCCGCACCAGGTCGGGCCCCACCTTCTCCTGGACCCCGATGGCTTCCAGCAGCATGTTTCGCTGCTTGACGTTGCGCGCTTCCTCGGGTCGGATCCGGCCGCTGGCGATCATCTGCCCGACCACGTTCTGGTCCATCGTGAGCTGATGGAGCTGCGTGCCGCGTCGCAGGTACGCGCGCGAGTCTCCGACCTGCACGATCACCAGATCGGGACCGAAGCAGGCGGCCGCGGTCATCGTCGTACCCATGCCCCGCTTGTCGGGGTTGGCCCGGGCGAACTCACCGATGCGTCGGTTCGCCAGCGCGACACCTTCGAGCAGGGCCGCCTCGGCCTGCTGCACGCCGTCGAGGGGTCCGCGGCTGCGCAGCACCTCCTCCAGCCCGGCGAGCGCCATCTTGGCCGCCAGATCCCCCGCGGCGGCTCCACCCATCCCGTCGCACACGGCCATCACCGTGCCCGGGGACTGAAGCGGTCGGCTACGGGCGTTGGGCCAGATCCCGTGGGTGCCCGACGACAGATCGAGAACCATGAAAGAGTCCTCGTTCTTCTCGCGCGAACACCCGACCTCCGTGCGCGCGAAGATCTCCAGGCGCATCATGATCCGAGACGCAATCGTAGGATCTGATCGCCGATCCGAAAAGTGTCTCGCGGTCGGAGCGGACAGCTACCTCGGACCCGAATGTAGGTCCCGTTCGCGGAGCCCAGATCCTCCAGGTAAACCGCCATCGTGCTCCCCTTGATCTCCAGGCGGAGCTGCGCGTGCTCGCGGCTCGCGAAGGGATCGGCCGGGAACACCACGTCGCCCGATTCGCGTCCCAGCACGACCTTCGCGCGGCGCAAGTAGTACTGATCCCCCGCGACGCCGCCGCGCCCCACCAAGACGAGCTTACCCCACGCGGGTTTGAGCGGAGTGCCGAACAGACGCGTTCCCTCCGCGTCCGGGGCCTGCTCGGTCACGGCCTCCGACACGGTGTCGAGGCGCAGGAGCTGGTGACCGATCATGAAGAGGTCGCCCGGGTACACCGCCGAGACGCCGTTGATGCGCAGGAAGATCCCGTTGATCGAACCGGTGTCGACCAGCACGAATCCGTCGCCGACCCGCTCGACGCGAGCGTGCGCCGGGGACATGAACGCGTCGTCGGGGAACACCACCTCTCCGTGGGTCCGCCCCAAAGACAGGTGATCGCCGAGGATTGGGAAGCTCTGGCCCTCGACGCCATCCCGGCCGACCACCACCAGTCGCGCCGGTTGCTGTCCCGGCGTCGTCGACACCCGCGACGGCGGAACGGGGGCCCATGCGGGCGGCTGTAAGGACGGCGCAGGCTGTCCCACGTAGGGGGACCCCGGGGCCGGAGCGACCGGGGGCGGCCCCGGGTAGGCCGCGTAGGCCTCCTCCACCGTGTTCTGTCCCGGCAGCGTGGGCGGAGCTTGCCCGAGTGGACCGTCTTCGCCGCGGACGGTGACGGTGCGCTCCTCCGCGGGACGGAGCCCCGCGACCACCGGGACCCCGGTGTCGAACAACGCGGCCGGCCCCTCGGCGCGGGGCAAGTGGCGGCTCGGCGCGGGAAGGGTCATGTCGTCGTCACCGGGCGGGCGTCCCCGCGTGCCGCGGGGGTTGGTCTCCTGGTCGTCGAGCCCCGTCGGGGCGTGCTCGAACGGACGCGCCAACGGCGGGCCGTCCACGAACACCGTCCGCCCCGTCTGCGCCGGCGGCTCGCCGACGGGTGCTGCGGGCCGCCCGGCGGGCGCCGGAGCCGTCGCCGCGGTGCTCGACGGCAAACCCGGTTCTTCGGCGTCGATGCTCACGACCTGGGTGTGCGGACGGGCGAAGCGCAGGCGCTGATCGAGCCCGCAGACCGGGCAGAAGTCGTACCCGGCGGGCACCGCCGATCCACAACGCGCGCACTTTTGGCCCCCCGAATTGCTGACCCCGTGTTCGCGCAGGTGATACCCGCAGATCCCACACACCAGCGCATCGGCGGCGTTCTCGGATCCACACATGGGGCAGGGAATGGGACCCTTCGCCGTCATCACGCGAGGCTTGCCAGGCGCGGCAGGCTGGGCTAGACCCGCTGCCCGACCTTGGCGCCGTAGCGTACCCAAGCGCGCAGGACCGCGTCAATTGCTCAACCGTCCCGCAGACCGCCCTGGCCTCGCGGCCGTCCCCACCTCGCGCGGCCCTGGAGTCCCAGGGGGCGCGAGCGCCCGACGGCTGCGCACAATCGCCGTTCTCGGTGCGCTGTGTGTGCTCGGCGCCTGCAGCCCGATCGTCCGAGACCCGACCTTCGTCGGGGCGCGCGACCAGGTCACCGAGGTCAGCCTGCTCGGCCCGTTCGACGGGCAGGTCGTCGACGCGGGGACGTCCGCCCCGATCGAAGGTGCGACGGTGGTCGGGGTGTGGGCATACGACGAGGGTGACGGGCTCATCGGACCGTTCGGCTCCGAGACCGTGGAGGTCAAGACCGACCGAGCCGGGCGCTACCGCATCCGCCAGGCGCCGCTTCGCATCCGCGGCCCGACGGTCCGACTCGTCTCGTTCCACCTCGTCGTCTACAAGCGCGGTTTCATGGGCTATCGCTCCGACGTCACCCCCGAGGGGCGCCCCCGTACCGACTTCTCCTTGCGCCACAACCGAGTCGCGCTCGAGAAGTGGCGCGACAGCGACTCGCACGCCGAGCACCTCCTGTACCTCGCGGCACCGCCCACCATCCAAAAGCTCACGGCCTGGGAGCAGGAGGCGGCCAACGTCGACCTGTACCGGGCGATGGCCGGCCTGCTCCCCGCGGGCGTGGGTCCCGAACGTCGGCCGGGCGACGCGCCCAAGCTCCAGCTCCTCGACGCGAGCGGGCTCCTGCCGCCCGAGGAGATCCGCAGGCGCACCGGGTACACCGAGCCCTTCGAGCGCAAGGAGCTGGGCGATCTCGCCCGCACGCACTTCTATCACGGCGTGCACCTGCAGGCGGTCGACCGCGAGGAGACCTGGGACGTCGCCTACCGGGTGTGGAAGAACCCGCCCGGCGGCCTGGAGCCCGTACGGGAGACGTTCGAGGCCACGTTGCCCGGCGTGTCCCCCACGCCCGACATCACCGAAGAGACCTGGCTGCTCGACGGGGAGGACGTTCGCGCGGTCGCGTTCCTCGATCGCGACCGGCAGATCGCCGTCCTCCTGACCTGCGGCGCCATGCAGTGCGTCGACATCGAGACCGCCATCATCCTCGCCAAGTTCCTCTACGATCACATCGACGCCCTCGAGCTCGTGGACGCCGCGGACGTGGACGCGTCTTCGGACGCGACCACCCCCCGCGCCACGCCGCCGACCGAGGAGACGCCCGGGGCCGACGACGAGGAGGACGAGGAGGACGAGCCGTGAGGCGCATCGGAGCGCTCGTGACCCTCGCGTGCGTCCTCGTCTCGCCGAGGCCCGCGCGGGCGTGGGATCCCTCGACCACCCATCAGACCATGCTCCAACGGGCGGTGCTCGACAGCGCGATGCACCGACGCTGGATGGATCAGAGCGGCATGCAGCGCGGCGTGTTCTCGCCGTTGCGCATCGATCCGGCCCGCCTGAGCGCCGAGGAACGGCGGGCGATCACGCTGGCGCTGCGACGCTCGCACGCGGCCAGCGGTGCGCAGGCGCTGGGGGGGCCGGGCGCGTGCCCGGGTCCCGGGGCGCCGCCCTCGACGCGAAAGCTGTGTGTCGAGGGCGACCTGTGGGAAGCGTCGGCGCTGGGGTGGATGCAACTCGGGATGCTGGTCGAGCTCGTTCCGCGCGGTCGGTTGCTGCATCACTTCACCGATCTGAAGACCCCCCAGGCGCCGACCTGGACCGACCGCGGGCTTCCGCGCAGCGTATTGCGGACCAAGCACCGGCGCAGCGGTGGCACCGTGGCGGGTCGGGCCAATCGCACGCTGTTCGAGGGAGAAAGCCGATCCGCGGCCGCGTGGATGGAGGACGAGGCCGACCCCTTCGCACCGCCGAGGATGTTCGAGCACCTGCGCGCCTCGGCCACGGCCCCCGACCGAGCCGAGCGCGATCACCACCTCGCCATGGCTCTCCTCGCGCTCGGGGCGACGTTGCACGTCGTCCAGGATCTGTCGGTGCCGGCCCACGCCCGCGGTGACGTCACGGCCTTCTTCGCGCCGCTTTCCACGATCCGCGGCGATCGTGGTCTTCCGCTCCAGGAGTTCGCGCGCCTCACCTATGGACGGATCCGCCTGCCGGGCGTGGTCTCGCTCTCGCCGCGGGCGGACGAAACGGGGACCGAGGACGGCGAGGCGGCGCCCGAGCTCCTCGCGCCCGACCTTCGGGCACACCTGTTCGGCGACGGAACCTTCGAAGGCCTGGTCCACTTCACGGGCCGCCGCTTCTTCTCCGAGACGACGGTGCCCTCCCCCATGCCCCTCGATCCCGAGTTGGATCCCGAGCGTGCCGCGGCGATCCTGCTCGAACACGCCGAGCTCGCCCCCGAGGAGAAAAAGGGCGCGACCTTGCGCCCCTGGCCATCGGAGACGGGTTACCTGGTGACGCGCACCGGTCGTCCGCTGGCCGCCTTCGACACCGACGAGGCCGGCCGCATCCGGCTGTACCTGGACCGTCAGGTGTACCGCGATCAGTGTGCCCAGCTCATCCCCAAGGGCGTGCAGGTGAGCGCGTCGATCCTCGACCTGGTGTTCCCGGCCTTCCCCCGGCACGTCTACGATCGGGCCACGAACATCCTCGAGCTCGAGATCCCCGCCGACGTCCGCCGCCCCGAGCTGTTGACCTTCGTCGAAGATCGAGCCGGCCACCGCACGCTCCAACAGCGCATCACGCTTCGTCCCGCCACTCGCAACCGCATCGTCGACCTCGTCCCCCCCGAACTCCCCGAGGCCTCGCACGTGGTGCTCGTCGTGCTCGCCGAAGGCCCCACCGGCTCTCCGTTGACGACCGAGTCGGCGCTCGATCTCCGCGAGGAGCCGTCGCGCTCCCCCACCGCGATCTCGCCCGTGCAGCGCGGGGCCGACCCGACCGCCCCCGCCTCCGAGGCGACGCCCGCCGGTCGCCGCACCGTGCCTCCGGGCGCCGCCCCGACCACGGCTCCGGGCACGCCGCCCGGCTCCGAGACGAGCCCCGAGCTCGAAAACCCTTTCCCCGACGAGAGCGAAGACCCCGAAGGGACCCCGAGCACCGACGACGAGGTCGACCCCCCACCCGCTGCCGAGGGATCCGGCCGCTCCCGGCGTGCGAAGGACCCTGCACCCACCGCCACCCCGAAGGCCCCCGGCGCGGCCGCACCGAAACACGAACGGGCCCCCGAGCGACCCGAGCCCGGCGACACCAAGGCGCCCTCCGAGCGCACGTCGGGCGCCCCCGAGAACTCGCCCACCGACGAGAAATCCGAGTAGGACGGGCCCGCAAGCGGCGTCCCCCTCGCGACGGCGACGAACGGATCGGGTCGCTGCGTCATGGCGGCACCGACCAAGAGCCCGCCG
>CAZYSW010000007.1:0-4451 GCA_964650105.1 uncultured Nannocystaceae bacterium | reverse complement strand
GCCCGCCGACGGGTCCCGAGCCCCCGCCGGTGCCGCGGCATCGTTCGATGCGATCGGGTCGGGCTTCCGGCCGTCGATCGGCTACGCCGACTTCGGCGCCGGGCCGCCCGTCGGATCTCGGGACGGTCGCCCCCCGAGCTCGGCCTCCAGTCGCTTCTTCAGCTCCAGCAAACCGAGGTGGCGAGGAGCGACGGCCAGGCCCAACGCGGCGAGCTCCATCGCCAGGTCCGGATCGCCACGCTCGGCGTACGCCTGCGCGCCGAGCAGTTGATGGTTGGCGAACTCGGGGCGCAGCTCGAGCACACGCCTGGCCCGGCGCTCCCCCTCCTCGCCTTCGGAGCAGCGTGCGGCCCAGGCCAGAGCATGGGCGATCTGCTCCGGATCGGTCGCCTGCTCGGCCGCCTCGTCGAACGACGCCAACGCGGTCGCGCGATCGCCCATCGCTTCGAGGATCCGCCCGCGCTCGTGCAGCGCGGCCCACCACTGGGGCGCGCGCCGCAGCACCTTCTGCACCTCCGATCGAGCCGCCCGCAGCTCGCCGTTGTCCCGCAGGATCTGCGTGAGGCGAAGCCGGGGCCGAGGTGCGTCGGGATCGAGGTCGAGGCGTCGCCGCAGCAGGCGCCGCTCCGCAGCCGGCTCCAGCGTTCCGTCCTCGGCGACCACGTCGTCTTTGAACTCTCCGTGCTCGTCGTACAGCACGGACAGCTCGCCGAGCAACCCCAGGACCAGATGCGCGACGCTCGACGCCTCGGGGCTGCGCTCCCCCTCCTCGTCGACGCGCACCACGTCCGCCCCCTCCTCCCAGGGATCGGGGGGCAGCACGAACACGTCTCGCCCCTGCTCTCCCACCACCCGATCGCCGGGCCGAAGCAGCCCCTCGCCTTGCCTGTCGCGCGTGGCGGGCTCGATCTCGGCGAGCGGCAGGATTCGGGCCTCGTCCTGCGCCAGCTCGAGTCCGTCCCACCGCGCCCACAACAACGCTGCCCCGGCCGGCAACCCGGCCGCCGACAGCACGTCGGGCGGCGCCGGACTCCCGGCGCGGTGCCAGCCGGGCTCGGCGTCGCGCAGCCGGTCTTCGATCTTGTCGAGGGCCTGCTCGATCCGCCGTCGCTGGTCGGGATCCATCCGGGAGGACACCGCGGTCACGTCCACGATCTACGACTCGGCCGTGGCGGGCTTTCCGGTCTCGAACATGGCCCTCGGGATCGAGATCCCGGCCTCGTCGAGCTGGTGCACGAAGTGCGGCACCTCGCCGGTCGCGCGAAACACCGTCTGCCCTTCGGCGTCGCGCTCGGCCCGGAACAACGGCACGTGGACGAGCTCGTCGCCCGCGCGCACTCGCGGCTCGATGATCTCGATCACCTGCATCGCTTCGCCCGAAACGCCCACCGAGAGCCGGACCAGCAGGTCCACCGATCGCGCCAACGAGATCGTCAACGCACCGATCGCCCCTGCGGCGACGGTGCTGAGCCCGGCCAGACGCCACAGCCCATGCGCGGAGTCGATGCCCCACAGGCTGACGATCGCCCCCCGCGCGGCCCCGGCAAACGCGTCCATGACCGCTGCCGCGTCCTCGTGGCGACACCGCTGCGACACCAACAGATCCACGCCTCCGCGCAAGACGACGCCGAGCGCGTCCGACAGCCCCAGCGTGTCCGAGGGATCGGCGATCCGCCGCACCTGCACCCAGCCGTTGCGCGAGCGACCGAGCTGACCGGTGTCGGAGATCGCGACCACCCTCAGCTCGTCGGGGATCTCCCCCACCATCGCGCCCATGAAGCGATCGAGGTTGGTCGCCCCCGACGCACAGATGAGGATCCGCCGACAACCGCGGATCGCCGCCCGCAGGAGCTCGCACATGTCGCTCGACAGCACGCCTTCCTGCACCAGCGACTCCAGGTTGTTGGCGTCGGTCTTGTTGCGCCGAAGGTTCAGGACGGGCGTCCGGATCTGCGTGGGCGGCAAGACGGCATACATGGTGAAGCCGTCGTCCACCTTGCCCTCGAGGACCTGGGAGCCCTCGACCAAAAAGCCCCACTTGCGGGCCAGGCGTTGGGCCGCCAAAACCAGCGCACGGTCGCCGCTGAATCGGCGACTGCTGAGCTCGGACACCGCCCCCTCGCTTCGATCCCGGATGAGCCGGATCGCGCCGCTGCCGACCACCTGGATCTCGCGCACGTCCGGGTCCTTCATGAGCTCTTCGAGCGGCCCCAGCTCCAGGAGCTCACGGGTGATCGTCCCCTTGAGGGCTTCGATGTTCACGCCGTCCTCGAGCTCCCCACTGCGCTGCATGTCGAGCAGCAGGCTATCGACGAGGGTCAACGCCGCCTCGCGATCCTCGTCGCCGATCTCGGCCGACTTCAGGGGATCGAGGCGATGCACGTTGGCCAGCACCGTCTGCAGGATGCGATTGGCGACCTGGTCGAGGTAGCTGCTCTCGGCGCCGGCCGGCGCCACCCGGCGCGCAGAGGTCAGCACGGCGCCGTCGTCGGCGTCACCGTTCCGCGGCCGCGGTGGTGGCAGCGGTTCCCCCGATTCCAGCTTGGGCGGGGGCACGGCCACGGCCCGCACCTGGGGACGACCGTCGGTGCCGGGCACCAACACCTCGTTGCGCTCGACGGGCGCGATGGCGGGCTCGTCTCCCTCGAGCATCAAGATGTAATCGCCGACGTAGATCCGATCCGAGCGCCGAAGCGATCGCGGCTGCGCGACCTTGCGACCGTTGACGTAGGTTCCGTTGGTGCTCCCGAGGTCGACCACCTCGACGCGCCCTTCGTGGCGACGAAACCGGAGGTGATGCTTCGAGATGTTGACGCGATCGAGGACGAGATCGTTGTCCTCCTCGCGCCCCACGGAGAACTGATCTCCCGTGAAATCGAAGCGCTGGGTCCGTCCGCCCTTTTCGTGGACCACTACCCTCAGCACCGGGAACCCTTACCCTGGGTCGAATCCTGCCACAAGCGGCAGCCTCCTGTCTGGTCGCGTCGATTCCCACCCCGACCCGGATGCGGGAGCTCGCGGTCGCGCCCCGTTTCCCGCCTCTTCTCGCCCGGGCCCGGAGGCCGCCCCCGAGGTCGCGCGTCCTGCGGGGTCATCGCGGGTCAGAAGCCGTCTTCCTCGTCGAGCGCATCCTCGAGCGCATCGATCTCCGCGCGGCTGGGCGGGGGGACGTCGCGCCGGCCCCCCGATGCCACCTCGCCCGCCCCGGGGGCGGTGGATCGATTCCGCCGCACCCAGCGACGGCCGACCATCACCACCAGCATCAACGCCGCGATCGCGACCAGGACCGTCCCGTACAACACGATCGGCGGCGGCCGGTACCCGATGATGTCCGAGCCGTAGCGTTGCACGAGTTCCGCTTCGATCTCCTCTCGGGTCCGGCCGGCGCGCGCCTGCGCCAAGATCTCGTCCTCGAGCTTGCGGGCCTGACCCGACGGGCAGCTCGAGATCGTGCGGCCCGGGCAATACGGCGACATCAGCTCGTTGCCCAGCGCCTGCAGGATCTCTTCCGGAGACTCGGCGCCACCGTCGCCCGAACGCATCGGGAGCAAGCATAGCCCCTGCAGCCGCCCCAGTCCGCGCCTCCTCTCGTCTTCGCGCCGGAATCTGCTTGCGCTCCGTCCGTGCACCCGCGTCCGCACCACGAGCCATGCATCACGCCCTGCGAGCCACGGCGGCCCGTCGGACGCACCTCGGCCGGGAGGTCGAGGCTCGGGGAGCGATCGACGGCGACACCCCGTCGTCGCGCGTCCGGGCGCCCCTTCGGCTGCGGTCGCGCACGGGCGGCGTCCGGAGCGTGGACGCGACACGCTCATCGTCGCGCGTCGGTCGAGCCGCACGCGTGGGAACCGATGCCCGGGCCGCCCGCGCGCCGGGGATCAGATCGCACCCTTCTTGCGCTTGCGCTTCTTGACCTTGCCGCTCCGGTCGGGGGGCGTCATCGCCAGCTCGCACACCTTGGCGTGGGCCTCGACGTCCTTGGGGTTGTCGGGGTCACGCTCCGGGAACTCTTCGCCGAGGTTCTTGGTGTACTTCTTGACCTTGGCCTGCACCACGATCCAGTGCGCGTCGGCCTTTTCGAGCTCGGTCTTGTCGGCCTCGTTGTAGGCCTTGGGATACCCGTTCATCACCAGCTCGTGGGCCTCGAGGAAGTGCCCGATGAACTTCGACTTCTCGAGGATCCGCGGCTGCTCGGCGAACAGGCGCTTTTGCCACCCGTCGATGTGCGTCACGAACATCCGCTTGAACTGGTACCACTGCTCCTCGGTGGGGCTTCCGGGCTCGGCGCCGAACGCCTTCTCCCCCTCTTCCTTGACCTTCTCGCGGAAGCACTCGAGCTGCTCCCAATAGTTCATCATCTCCTTGATGTGGGCCTTGTCCCACTTGTAGAGATGCTTCTCCCCTTCGGGATCCTTGCGGTTCCACGCCTTGAACTCCGCCTCGGTAGGACC
>CAZYSW010000006.1:4529-34947 GCA_964650105.1 uncultured Nannocystaceae bacterium | reverse complement strand
CTTCCCATCCGGGCCTCGATGTCGCCTCGTTTCAGTTTCGACCAGCCCCCGACGTGGGACGCGTTCTGGTGGTTTCTGAGCGGAGGGCCCTATCGCAGCCTCCATGGGGAAGTGTCTTCGTACGTCGACCGCTCTTTGTGGTTGGCCGACCAAGTGCTTCTGGAGCTCTCGCTGCCAGGGGCCGCGCTCGCCGTCGTGGGGTTCGCCTGGCTGGTCCGCAAGCGACCGGTCTGTGGTCTGGCCTGGGTCCTTTGTGTGGCCGGGAACGTGTGGTTTTTCTTCGATTACTTCCCCCACGACGCGCACGTCTTCTTTCTTCCGACCTACGTTCTCCTGGGTTGCATGGTGGGGCCGAGCCTCGAGTGGATCACCACCTCCAGGCGATGGGTTCGCCCTCTGGCCGTCGCCGCCGTGGCCGTTTGCGGTGCTCACAAGTTCGGAAGCTCGTTCGTGGAGGTCGACCTCGGTGACTATACGGAGGCCGCCGATTGGGGAACGACGGCATGCGCCGATTTGCCCTCGAACGCGATCGTCGTGAGCTTCTCGACACCTCAGGAGTGGAAGCTCGAAATGGTGCTCACCGCCTACTACCAGACGGTCCTGGGTCGACGCCAGGACGTGATGGTCGTTCGACCTGCCGGGCCTCGAACCATCGCTTCATGGACCGTCGTCGGTCGGCCCGTTTTCGCGCTCGTCCCGTGGCCGCAGCTCGCCGATCTCTTCGAGCTGAGGCCCGAAGCGGGGATGTATCGCATCGGCCGGCCTCGAGTTCCCGTCGGTCAGCTCGTCGATTGGGTGGACACGGGGTCCCAGCCGTGAAGGGTACGACCGGGAAGAACCGACGATCGTGTCGCCGTCTGCAATGGCTATTGGCCGGGATGCTGTGTGCGAGCGCCTGCCAGCGGGAGAACGAGGGTGATGCGGCGACGAGCCGACGGCGGAGCGAACCCCTTCGTAGCCTTCCGTATCTGGGAGATGCCCCGGTCCGCGACCCGCGTCATCTCCAGCGCGGAGTCGTCCGCTTCGTCCGAGAACGAGTCCAGCCCGGATACAATCTGCACACGTCGCGGCGGTGGACCGAGGCATGGCTCGTCGACCTCGAGGGAAGGAACGTGCACACCTGGAAGCTGCCGCCGCCGGATGCAAGCGAGCTTTCGCCGCTCACCGCCATGTTCTCCGGCTGGCAGCACGTCGAGCTCGGCGATGACGGGGACCTGTATGTCATCGTCGAGCTCGGACGGTTGCTCCGATTGGACCGCGACTCCCGAGTCGAGTGGATCCTGGAGGCGCCGGTTCATCACGACATCGCCAGAGGCGATGGTGGCGAGTTGGTCGTCCTTGCCTCTGCGCAGCGGTGGGACGCGATGTCCCCTGACGATATCTTCGTGGACAATCACGTACTCGTGGTGTCCGCAGACGGCGTGATCGAACGCCGTGTGTCCATGTGGGATGTCCTGTCGAAGGACCCCGCGACGGCAGCCATCTTGAAAGCCGAGCTCGCGGAGCGCAAGGGATGGCGAGCCGATTTCGAAGGGGTGCAGATGCCTTGGGGGAACCCGGCGCGTTCTCGGGAGGCATCCGACGAAGTCGTCGAGGTCGTGCGCGGGTTGAGACCCGACGGCCCCGAGGACGACCCACGCGCGCTGATGGCCCTCCTGCCGACCAAGGGTGACCTCCTGCACGCCAACACCATCGAGATCCTCGAGAGTGCGCGGACGGGGTTGTGGGAGAAGGGGGACTGGCTCGTCTCGTTTCGAGAGCTCGACCTCATCGCGGTGATCGATCCGAGGACCGAGTCCGTGCGGTGGCACTGGGGGCCGGGCTCGGTGAGCGCTCAGCATCAACCTACGCTGCTCGGCAACGGCAATCTGTTGCTGTTCGACAACGGTGTCGTTTCGAGGAGATCTCGCGTGATCGAGCTGGACCCCCTCACGAAGCGCATCGTCTGGATCTACGACGGCGGAATGCGGCCGTTCTATTCGGCGGTGATGGGGGGCGCACAGGGGCTGGCCAATGGGAACGTGCTGATCACCGACTCGATGGCCGGTCGTGCGATCGAAGTCACGCGGGAAGGTGAGATCGTTTGGGAGTATCGCAGCCCGCGGTCCGACTCGGACCTGGAGCTGGCCGCAACCAGCCCATCGCTCGATTACCCGATGATCGGGACCATCTATCGCCTCGAGCGAGTTTCCGAAGCGCGTGTTTCGTCCTGGCTCGAACCGAGCGCCGTGACGGCCGCGGAGGCACCGTAATCGCGACCCGAGTCGCGTGGACGCACCTCGACGAGGTATCGGGAGGATCCCGCGAGGCGACGACGTCGTCGCCGCCGAGGCCGCCTGGGTCGCTCGACAACGCGGAGTACCCGCACGCCCTTCGGTCTCGCGCCCTGCCAGCGGCGACACCGACGGTGTTCTGACTCCACGTACCGTGCTAACGCTTCAGCCGGTCCTCGAAGGCAGCGCGCCGGACGGGATCGTCGACATGGTCGAAATACACCCTGGAGAGCTCGGACGAGATCTGTCGTACGTGTTCATCGGGAATCTCGTCGAGCCTGGTGATCAAGTCGTCGATGGAGCCGGGCAAGTCGGGAACGATCGCACCTCGACGGTGCAACGCGTCCATGATCGCGGGATCCCAGCGTAGAATCCACAGCGTCAGACCGCGTTCCAGGATCCCGTCGGGATCGGGGAGTCGGATCGCGAGGGGAGGGACGACCCCGGTCAAGCCGAGGTGAACGAAGGCTCCCTCGCCGAGGGCGAGGTGGGCCCCACGCTCGTCGATCAGGTACGAAGGCGGGGCGCGCTTCTCGTGACCTGGACGCGAACGTACGGCGATCTGCTGGTGTGCGATCACGGCGTCGGTCAGACCGGTCTCGCTCTCGATCGCGATGGGGATTTGCGCGTCTCGAACGGTACGAGCGTGACTTCCCAAAAAGGCGACGGTGACGGGGAGGTCTCGGAGGTATCGCCACGCCACGCGGCTGCGCTGCAGCCAGACGATCTCGAACCCCGGATCCGTGTAGTAGGCCCACTCGTCGGCCACCCCCGCCCGGGGGTGCTCGAGCGTGACGGGCCTCGGGACGAGGAGGGGGCCGGCCACGATTGCGGTCCAGGCGACGGCGCGCCGGCGAGGCGCGAGGGGAAAGGTCGCGACCTCCAGAGCCCAGGCGACGAACGGGGCCGTGGGCACCAACAGCCTCGCGAACATGAAGTCGCCGCCGACGCGTGCGAGGTACGCGGTGTAGACCAGGGCAAACCCGAGGCAGGCGGCGTAGTGCAGTCGCATCCACCGGTCGACGCCCGAACGCCGCCCGATCGACAGGCCGAGGGGAAAGACCAGGAGGTACGCGAAGTACTGTTCGTAGTACAGCCCCACGTACCGAATGCCTTGAGACCACCACGCGACGTCGGCCGACTTCGCGTAGTACGTGTTGGGGAAAAAGTCGCCGTAGTAGGCGATGCGGGTGAGCGTCACCGGGAGCCACACGAGCGCGAAGGTCCCCAGCCACACGCTCGCGTCACGGCCCGCGAGACGCCGGTCCCGACCCGGCGTCGCGACGAGAATCGCGAGCAGCGCGAAGGGAGCGAAGAGAATCGCATCGTGCCGCGTGAGCGCGGCCAACCCCAGCATCGCGCCGGAGAGGGCCGGTCGGGGGCCGCCGTCGGCCCCCAGGGGAACCGACAGCACGAAGGCGCCGAGCAGGAGAAAGGTGAGGGCCGCCCCTTCGAGCCCGCTGGTCGCCCAGATGGCAACGTCCGGATGGAGCGCGAAGGCCAGCGCCGCCCAGGGGATCCCCGGCGAACGCCCCCGCGCGAGGCGAAAGGATCGATGGAGCCGGACGAGCAGGACACATGACGCCCCGTGAAAGGCCATGCCCCAGGCCGTGGACCAGATCTCCGCCCGCCACCCCAAGGCGTGGCCGACCGCGATCCACAGGGTCCAGGCGGGGTTGGTGATCCCTTCGACCCGCTCGCCGGGATTGAAGACCAGTCCATGGCCGGCGACGAGGTTCTCCGCGTACCGAAACGAGATGAAGGCGTCGTCGGTCAGCCACAGCGCCCGCAGGGCCTGCAGGATCGCGAGCGTGACGACGGCGACCTCGAGGAGGCGCTGGCGCGTGGCCGGTGAGAGACCGGAGTCTTCCGCTGCTCGCGGGGTGCCTTGTAGCAACCCGATCCACGCGGCCAACGCGGCGATGGTGATCGCGCCGGCCTCCACCCCCCGATCGATGGCCGGCCGCCAAACGGTCGCCACCACGACCGGTGCGCAGGACGCCGCGATGCTCACGACCAGGCAAGCGACAATTCGTGCTCGAGACCCTGGCTCGTCCCGCGCGCGTGCCCAGAGCACCGCGTGGACCCAGGGGAGGAACGCGTAGGCGTGCGGCCATCCGGTCGGGAGCGCCACCAGGACGAGGCTGGTGATCACGACTGCCAGGCGATGCTCCCGGGGAGCGGGCCGTCGGATCCATCGAACCGTTCGATGAATCAGCGCCGCGGCGATGGCCGCGGCCACGCCGAGGCCGACCCCCGGGGGCGCGAACGCGAACCACTTCACGCATACCCGCACCAGCCACTGCGTCTCCGAGGCCCACATCGCCTGCCACGACACGTCGGCGACGGACCCGAGCAGATCGAGCGTGTGCTCGACCCCGAAGACCGCCATCGGCAAGAGCACGGCCATGCACACCGCCGTGCCGGGCCCCGCGACGACGGCCCCGACGTCCCGACGGAGCGCGGGTTCCAGCAGGAACCCGATCGGGTAGATTTTCAGGGCCGCCGCGACGCCGGAGGCCACCCCGCCCAGGCGGGACCCGAGGATCGTGGCCCCGATGATCGCGGCGTACAGCGGTAGAGAGATCTGACCCCAACGCAACGCGTGCCAGATCGGCAGCGAAGTCGCCACGAGCGGCACCGCGATCCCCCAGCGGCGATCACGGCTCGTGCCGCGCAACGCGTGCACGCAACAGGCCACGAGCGCGACGACCGAGACCAGCTCGACGCCGACCCACCACCGGGCGGCCCGCTCGATGCCCAGCCCGACGGCAGGGCGCAGGAAGAAAAGAAGCGCGGGGGGGTAGTACCAGCCCTGGACGACACGCTCCGCCCCGTTCCAGCTCACCTCCGCCTGCACCCGGTAGAAGCGACGAAAATCGCAGACCGATCGATCGCAGACGGCGTCGGTGAGGGTGGGGTAGGCGAACGAGACCCAGACCAGCGACAGCCCGCACACCAGCCATCCCGCCGCCGCGGCGGACGTCCATCTTTGGCCGCGACCGATCCAGCGGCCGACGGGGTCCTCGCGCGTCACCGTCCGGGAGACTCCGATCGGACGACGGCGTAGAGCGCATCGGGCAGGTACGCGAAGTTCCGGGCCAGCTCTTCGGTGAACTCGCGCCGAATCCGCTCGATGTTCGCCACGTCGTGGTCACCGCCGAGGGCAGCCAGCTTGTGCTTGAGCATGCGCCGGTAGTCTTCGTGCTCGGCTTGCGCGAGCTGGCTCTCGAGGAACTGGATGGCGAGCTGCTCGCCGGCGTGGTCGCTGACGAGGGTCGCGGCGTACTGCCGGACGAGAGGATCGGCTCCGAACGCCGCGGCCTTGCGGATGTGCTCGATGCCTTCTGCAGCCAGCGCCTTCTTCTCCGCCTCGGTGTAGCCCGGTGTCGAGCCGACCTGATGCATCAGGAGCATGCCGAAGGGATAGAGAAGCTGATGGCTTTCGGGAAACTGCTCCAGCCCGCGGCGGTAGAGCGCGATCGCTCGGTCGACCATCTCACGGGTGATGTGCTTCGAACCCCCGTACACGTTGGTGATCCCGCCCCACAGGTAAGCGCGGTGAAAGCGGGGGGAGAGCCCCGTGACCGCTTCCGTGTACCGCGTGGTCGCCTCGAGGTCTCCCTCCTCGAGGCGCTCTCCGGCGAAGATGAGCCCCCGGATCCAGACGAGGTCGGCCAGCGCCTCCCGGTACCCGAGGCTCATGCGCTCGAGGTGATGCGGGGGCGGGACATACAAGACGTCGAGGTCCTTCGGAAACGCGGCCCGTCGCTCGATCACCCGACCGTGCATCCACCCCGCGCCCAGCCCCATGATCACGGCAATGGCGAGAAGCAGCGAGCGCACGGCTCACCGAGTCTAGCAGGGGATCCAAGGTGTCGCGTGGGGAGCGGGGAACGCTGTCGGCGTCGGCTGGCAAGGCGCCCGACCGAAGAAATCTCGGGCACGCTCTCGAGGAGCGAGCAACGCAGCCCGCGTCGGCGAGACCGTGAGCGGTCGTTCCGCTGGCACCGATCGCTGCGCCGACGGGGCGGGACACCGCACCCTCGCGGCGCGACGCGGCTCGCCCTTTCACACGGAGAGCCTCGACGACCATCCGGGACTCCGGGATGCGAAAAACGGCGGGGCCCCGATGGGGGCGCCCGCCGTTTCGGCTCGGCCTGCAGCCGAAGAAGGACGGCCTACTCGACCTCCTGATCGATGTAGAGGCCCGCCGCCGCGTTCACGCCGTGCTGGTCGGCGGCACCGGAGCGCTCGTACGTGGAGAAGACGTTCTTGTCGCCGTCCAGATCGCCGAAGGCCTGGGCGGTGAACTGGCACGAGCCGAACCCCGTGAGCACGTTCGAGTGCTTGAAGTTGTAGTGGAAGAAGTGGCCCTGCTCCTGCTGGAAGTTGAGGGCGTTCCACACCGGGTTGTTGGTCCAGTAGGACATGTCGTAGTAGCCGCCACCGCTCCCACCACCGACGGCGGGAACGCAGCGACCGCCGGGGCCCTCGTTGCAGTCCAGGTCGATCTCCGGCGTGATCGTCGCCTGTCCGCTGCCTTCTTCCCCGACGCGGTGCGGGCACTTGTGGGGAGCCGCATCCGTGATCGCGCCGCCCTGCCCCAGGAGCTTGGTCTCGCCGCGTTGCACGTGCTCCTCGTTGAAGTAGGCGGCGGTCGCATCGAAGATCTTGGCGAGCTGGATGCGGGCCTCGGACGTCTTGGAGCGGCGCATGTACTTGGTCAGGGCCGGGATGGCGATGGCGGCCAAAATGCCCAGAATCGCGACCACGATCATCAGCTCGATGAGCGTGAAGCCGCGGGCCTTCTTCAAACGGTTCAGATCCAGAAACATGGTGAGTTCGTCCCTTCCTCTCGGTCGGCTGCGTTGCCGGGTGGTTGGTCTATGGTGTGAGCTGTCAAAGAAGGCGAGCGATAGCGCGGTTGCCGGGTGCTACTCGCCTTCTCGGTACTGATTGTCTGCCGTGGAATTCGAGCTGATGTCCGAGGAGCTGTGCGCGGTGGTGAAGGCCCAATAGACGCCGTCGTGGTCGAAGTCGCACAGCGCGTAGCTGTAGAACCAGTCGCGTGCGTACAGTGGAGCGATCCCCGGGTCGTCGGGGAAGACCTCCCGTGACAGCACGGAGTTGGGCGGCTCGTCGTCGTTGCCGTCGTCGGCGGTCGTTCCCCACCCGGACACGGTCGCGTAGCCGCAGTGCGAACGCCCGCCTTCGGGCATGAACCGCAGCGCATCGAAGCCGTGGACGTCGCCGCCCCCGCGGAAGTAGGGGCCGTCGGGGACACCCGCGCGCGTGTAGCCGACGTCGTTGACGTTCCAGGGGACCTCGCCCGAGGCGGCCGTGATCGTCGCGCCATCGGGATAGGTGCACGTGGGGCCGTCGCAGTCGGTCGAGCTGGCGTAATGACCGGAGACCGCGAGGAAGCTCTTCTGGCGGAGGGTCAGATTCGACAGGTCGGCGATGACCTCGCTCTTGTGCGCGTTGCGGACCTGACGGGTGTAGGCCCCGACCGCGACGACCGCGAGCAACCCCAGGATGGCCACCACGAACATGAGTTCGATGAGGGTGAACCCCCGCATCGACCGCCGCCGCTGGTGGCCTGTCCGGTGCACGCCCGGGCCTGCTCAGCAAGGCGTGTGCCAGGCGGTACAACCGGAAAAACCTTGTTCAGGAGTCCCTCCGACCCAAGATCCGTCTCGACCGCGAGCGCGGAGCGGCTCCGCCGAGCCGCGCAAATCGTCACCGGTGCCGCGGAATGTCACCTGCCATTCCTGAACCGGCGGGGGGTCGTGCGCGGGCCCGCCCCTCGTCCCCCGGGAGCCGGGCGTCCGTCGGCGCGTCGACGACGAGATCACGCCTCGGCGTCGCCGCGACCGACCTCGATGCCGAGCTTTTCGAGGCGATAGCGAAGGGAGCGGAAGCTGATCCCCAGCAGCTTGGCGGCCTCCTTGCGCACGCCTCGCGTGCGTTCGAGCGCGGCGGTGATCAACCTTCGCTCCAGATCGGCGACCGCCTGCTCGAGATCGATCCCGCCCTCCCCGAGGGCCACGTCCAGGGGCGCCAACGACGGACGGGGGCGTTGCGACGGCAGATTCTGCGCGGTGAGCATGGAGCTGGTCTCCAGGGCGACCGCGCGCTCGACCAGGTTCTCGAGCTCCCGGACGTTGCCCGCGTAGTCGTAGGCCAGAAACCACTCCATCGCCTCGGGGGCGATGCCCTCGAGGTTGCGCCGCATCTCCCGGTTGATCTTGTGGAAGAAACGCTCGACCAGGATGGGGATGTCCTCGGGACGATGGCGCAGCGGGGGCAGGACGATCTGGACGACGTCGAGGCGAAAGTAGAGATCGCGTCGAAACTCGCCGGATTCGATGGCCGCCTCCAGGTCGCGGTTGGTCGCCGCCACCACGCGACAATCGACCGAGATCTCCCGATCGCCCCCGACGGGGCGCAGCTTTCGTTCCTGCAGGACGCGCAGCAGCTTGACCTGCATGGCGAGGCTGAGCTCCCCGATCTCGTCCAGGAAGAGCGTGCCGCCTTCGGCGGCCACGAACACGCCTTCACGGTCCGCGCTGGCGCCGGTGAAGGCGCCGCGCACGTGACCGAAGAGCTCGGATTCCATCAGGTCTTCGGGGATGGCGCCGCAGTTCACCGCGACGAACGGACCGTCGGAGCGGTCGGACAGGTTGTGCAGTGCCCGGGCGACCAGCTCCTTGCCGGTCCCCGACTCCCCGCGGACCAGCACGTTGGCGCGGGTGGGCGCGACCTTGCGGATCAGCTCGAACACCTTGAGCATCGGCGCGGACCGGCCGGTCATGCGGTCGAGGCTGTGTACGCCGCGGAGCTCGTCGCGCAGCCGCTGGTTCTCGGCGGTCAGCGTCAGGCGCTCGAGGGCGCGGCGAACGACGACCTGGATCTCGTCGATCTTGAACGGCTTGGTCAGGTAGTCGTAGGCGCCGGCCTTCATCGCCTCGATGGCGGTGTCGGGGGTCGCGAACGCCGTCATCATGATGACGATGGGCGGCGAGGGCTGGCCCACGGCGTGCCGCAGCACTTCCATGCCCCCGATCCCCGGCATCGTGAGGTCGGTGATCACCAGGTCGAATCGGCGGTCGGAGATCAACCGAATCGCCTCGCCTCCGCTGGCGACCGCCTCGACCTGATAGCCGGCGCGCGTGAGGCAGATGCTCAGGAAGTCGCGCATTCCCTTCTCGTCGTCGACGACGAGGATCCGTGCGACCGCCTTGTCCGCCGCTGGCACGGGCTCGACCTTAGCGCACGCCGAACGATCGCGGGACGCTCGCGTCGCCATCCTTGGCGGTCGAGGCGCCGAGTGGTTCGGAAACGATCATCGGGTCCGGCGAAGCACGACCAGGAGGTGGGCACCGAAACCGCGCAGCCCGGTGGTGTCGCGCGCCCACCACTCGAGGGCCTCGAGGATGCGACCGACGACGGGAACGTCGAGCAGGCGCGCCACCGGGACCAGGATCCGCAGCCCGTGCAGGCCCACCAGCGCGAGCTCGGGCGGCAGGAGCCGCTCGAGGCGACCGAGGGTGTCGAAGCGGGTGAGCCCACGATCGGAGTCCACGACCAGGGGCCCACGGTCGACGACCGTCATCGGGTTGCGGATGCCGTGCGACAGACCCCACAGGCTCTTGGGGTTCTCGATCTGGACCAGTGCCGTCCCGCCGACGGTGAGCACGCGCGCGGTCTCGGTCAACGCGCTTCGGGCGGCCTGCTCGGAGGTCTCCTCGTCGCGGCCCAGGTGCGCCAGAGTACGCAGGCAGTACACCAGGTCGAACGACTGCTCCGGAAAGGGCAAGCGCACGGACGCGCTCCGGCCCAGGTCGATGGCGTCGACGACCGTGAGCGCACCTGCGCGGGGTTCCACCCACTGGGTGATCCGGGGCGCGCCGTGACCGAGGTCCAGGACCCGGCGGCCGGCCACGTGGCGTAGCACGACCTCCCCCCCGAGCCGATCGACGAGCACGGACATGCGATCGCGGCCGGGCTCGAGGGGCGCGAGCGGTCCGTCGTCCACGTCCACCGGGGCCAGAATCCGGGGGGCCCCCGCCGGCCCCTTCATTGACCCGCTCACGGCCTACATGGTACGCCTTTGCTGCACCTAGGAGCGCTCATGGCCACGAAGATCCTCGCGATCGACGACAGCAAGACGATGCGGCTGGCGATCAAGATCACCTTCGCAGCCGAGGACGCCGACGTCACCGCCGTGAGCAAGGGTTCGGAAGCGGTTGCGCGCGCCAAGCAAGTCGGCGCCGACATCGTGCTCGTCGACGCCACCTTGGCTGCGGGCGAGCCCTCCGGCTACGACGTCTGTCGCACGCTCAAAGAAAACCCCGCAACGGCCAACATCCCCGTGATCGTGATGGTGTCCAATCGCACGGGCCCCGATCACGCGAGGCTGCGCGCGGTGGGTGCCGACGGCTTCATCGCGAAGCCCTTCGATTCGCAAGAGTTGATCGACAAGGTGGCCGAGGTGGTCGGCAAGCCGGTCGCGAGGCCCACGGCTGCTGCCGCGCCGGCCAGGGCACCGTCGCCGGCACCGGCCCCCACCGCCGCACGGCCGGCGGCCCCCGCACGGCCGGCCGCCGCCCCGCGCCCGGCACCCGCAGCGGCGCGACCCATCACCGGAACACCGGCAGCACCCCGCCCCGCGGCGGCACCCTCCGCTCCAGCGGCGCGACCCCACGTGGCGCCGTCGCCTACGCCCGCCCGCCCCGCGGCGACCCCGAGCCCGACCGCCCGCCCCGCGGCGGCGGCTCGACCGGCGGCGGCTCCAAGCCCCTCGGCTGCGGGTGGACCGATTCCGATCGCCATCCCCATCCCGTTCACCTCCGCCGATGCACCCACCGCGGGCATGCTTCGGCGCCTCCGTGAGAGCGGGGGTCCTGCCGCCGGGCTCGATCCGAAGGTGGCCGAGGCTCTGGTATCGCTCAGTCGCGAAGTGATCGAGCAGGTGGTCTGGGAAGTCGTTCCGGATCTCGCCGAGGCGATCATCAAGCGGGCGCACAGCCAAACGGCCTGACCCCGCCCGCCGCCTCGCCCGCGCGCCGCGATCCAGCGGTGGGGCGGGCGTCGCTCGCCACGGGCGGCGCACGGAGGATGCCGGGACCGGGTTCCGCCCGCTGGCAGCATGCGGTACTAGCCAGGGCATGGCGGAGAAGCTCAGCCCGGTCTACGACGCGAGTCAGGTCGAAGGGCGCTGGTACGCGCACTGGCGGGACAAGGGATACTTCCAGCCCTCGTCCGACCCCGACGCGCCCCCCTTCACGGTCGTGCTGCCGCCGCCCAACGTGACTGGACGCCTGCACATGGGGCACGCGCTCACGGCCACCATCGAGGATTGCATCGTTCGCTGGAAGCGAATGTGCGGGTATGCGGCGCTGTGGTTGCCGGGGACCGATCACGCCGGAATCGCGACGCAGGTGATGGTCGAGCGCCAGCTCGAGCGCGAAGGGACGAGTCGGCTCGCCCTGGGCCGCGAGGCCTTCGTCCAGCGCGTGTGGCAGTGGAAGGAGGAGCACGGCGGGATCATCGATCGCCAGCACGAAGCGCTCGGGGCGTCCCTCGATTGGAGCCGCTACCGATTCACCATGGACGAGGTGAGCTCGCGAGCCGTGCGCGAGGCGTTCTGCCGGCTCTACGCCGAAGGCCTGATCTATCGGGACTATCGTCTCATCAACTGGGACTGGGCGAGCCAGACGGCCCTGAGCGATCTGGAGGTCGACCACGTGGAGGTGCAGGGCAAGCTTTGGCACCTCGCCTATCCCGTCGAGGGCAGCGACGAGAAGCTGGTGGTCGCCACGACGCGACCCGAGACGATGCTCGGCGACACCGGCGTGGCCGTGCACCCCGACGACCCACGGTACCAGCACCTCGTCGGCAAGTTCGTGACGCTGCCACTGGTGGGGCGGCGGATCCCGATCGTGGCCGATCCCATCCTGGTGGACATGGAGTTCGGTACGGGCGCGGTCAAGGTCACGCCCGCGCACGACTTCAACGACTTCGAGACCGGCAAGCGCCACGGTTTGGAGGTGATCGCGGTCATCGGGTTCGACGGACGCATGGTGGAGAACGCACCCGACCGATTCCGGGGGCTCACGGTCAACGAGGCCCGCAAGGCCGTGCTCGAGGCCCTCGAGCAAGAAGGCGTGCTGGTACGCACCGAGGACCACGAGCTCGCGGTGGGTGTCTCGCAGCGGACCGGCGAGGTGGTGGAGCCGTTGCCGTCCACGCAATGGTTCTTGAACGTCGAGCCCATGGCTCGAAAGGCCATCGCGGCGGTGCAGGAGGGAAGGACGACCTTCGTGCCCGCGCACCGTACGCTGGACTACTACCGCTGGATGGAGAACATCCACGACTGGTGCATCTCCCGGCAGCTGTGGTGGGGCCATCGGATCCCGGCGTGGTACTGCGACGCCTGCGGCGAGATCACGGTCGCGCGGGAGGACCCGTCGGCGTGCGAGCACTGTGGCTCCGAGGACATCCGCCAGGACGAGGACGTGCTCGACACCTGGTTCAGCTCGGGGCTGTGGCCCCTCACCACGTTGGGGTGGCCCGAGCCGACGTCGGATCTCGAGCGGTTCTATCCCACGTCGCTGATGGAGACGGGATGGGACATCCTGTTTTTCTGGGTGGCCCGCATGATGATGTTCGGGCTTCACTTCAAGGGTGACGTTCCGTTTCGCACCGTCTTCTTGCACAGCATGGTGCTCGGCGAAGACGGCCAGAAGATGTCGAAGACCAAGGGCAACGTGGTCGACCCGATGGAGCTCGTCGAGCAGTACGGAGCCGACGCCCTGCGGTTCTACCTGAGCACCATGGCGGGCCAGGAGCTGGGGATCGTTTTCTCGCGCGCGCGCGTGGAGGGGTACCGTCACTTCTGCAACAAGCTGTGGAACGCGGCGCGTTTCGCCGACATGAACCTCGAGGGGTTCGACGTCGAGCCCTTCGCTCGGCGCGTGCTCGACGAGGGGGACCTCGGTGAGCTTTCGGGGCCCGATCGCTGGATCCTCGCCCGCACCATCGACGTGGCGGCCGAGGTCCAGCAGCAGCTCGAAGCGTTTCGCCTCGACCTCGCCGCGCATGCCGCCTATCAGTTCGTCTGGTACGAGCTGTGCGACTGGTACCTCGAGCTCGCCAAGCCGCGCTTGCGCAGCGACGACCCGTCGGCGCAGGAAGCCACGCGCGGAACGCTGGCCACCGTGCTCGACCTCGTGCTCAGGACGTTGCATCCGTTCATCCCCTTCATCACCGAAGAGATCTGGACGCGGATGCCTCGACGCGCGGGGGCCAAGGAGAGCCTGATGATCGAGGCCTGGCCGCAGGTGCGCACCCGCGACGCCGAGGGGCGGCCGGTCACCATGGACGGTCCGGTGACGAACGTGGGGCGGATCCTGTCGGACCCGCGCGTGCACGAGGCCCGCGAGGACATGGCTCGGCTGATGGACGTCGTGACCGCCGTCCGCAGCCTCAAGGCGCAGTTCAAGCTCCCGCCAGCCCGACCGGTGCCGATTCTGGTGCGGGCCGAGGGCGTGGGCGGGGCGTCGCTCCTTGAGCGGATCCGCGACGCGGTGGTCCACCTCGCGCGGCTGGAGCGAATGGACGTGCTGGAGGCCGGGGCTGCTGCGCCCAAGGAGAGCGCCGCCGAGGTGGTGCGCGGCGTCGAGATCGTGCTGCCGCTGGCGGGGCTGGTCGACGTGGCGGCCGAGCGCCGACGGCTGGGCAAGGAGCTCGACAAGCACGCCAAGGAGATCGCGGCGCTCGAGAAGAAGCTGCAAAACGAGGGATTCCGCAGCAAGGCTCCGGCGGAGATCGTGGCCAAGGAGGAAGCTCGTCTTCGCGAGCTCCGCGTCACCTTGCAGAAGGTCCAGGGAATCGTCGATCGCCTGGGCGCGTGATTGCGCGGCGACGAACACGAGGCGCGACGCCGTCGCACGCGAGGACGGTCCGACCCCTGGCGCGGCTGGATTGCATCGCGCATGGGGTACACTGCCCGATCAGTGGGCCATGGCGGTCGATCGTCGTCCGCAGCAGACCGGATCGGACCCGGTCTGGTGGCTGCGTTCGCGTTCGTCCTGTACGCGCCGAGCATCCTCAACGGCTACGCGTTCGACGATCACCAGGCCATCTTGCGGCACCCCGCCGTCCTGGGGGAGGTGCCGCTGTGGGAGATCTTCGTGCGCGAGTACTGGGGACGGCCGATCGGTGACGGCTGGTCGTCGTCGTACCGCCCCCTCACCACGCTGACCTTCGCGCTCGAGCACCGCGTCACCGCAGCCCCGTGGCTGCACCACCTCGGCAACACGGTCGTCTACGCGGTGCTGTGCGGCGTCTTGGTTCGATTCGCGCGGCGTTGGTGCGCGCCGCCGGTGGCGGTCGGGTGCGGCCTGCTGTTTGCGGCGCTGCCGGTGCACGTCGAGAGCGTGGCCGGCATCGTGGGGCGTGCGGACCTGCTGGCCGCGCTGGCGAGCCTGCTCGCGCTCGATCGTGCGCTGGTGCGCGTGCCCGACGAGCCCGCGCCGGGTTGGCCTCGGGCCGCGGCCGCCGGTGCGCTCTACCTGGTCGCCCTCTTGTGCAAGGAATCGGTGGCTCTGCTCCCGGTGCTCGGCCTGTGGCTGGGTTGGGTGACGGTGCGGCCCCGCACCCGTGCGCAGTGGCTGCGGCTGACGCCGATCGCGGTCCTGGCCGCGGTCGGCGGGGTGTACGTGCTGGCGCGCAACCAGATCCTCGGCGTCGGGCTGCCCCCGGATTTCAACGCCGCCGACAATCTCCTCCTGCAGCGAGACGGACTTCTGCGGACCTGGGGGAAGCTGGCCGTGCTCGGTCACTACGCCGAGCTGACCTTGGTTCCGCTGCGCTTGTGTGCGGACCACACGTATGCGGACGTCATCCCGCCCGTCGCGGTGTTCGAGCGCAACGCCGTCTGGGCCTGGGTCGGGTGCGCGTTGGTGGCCTGGGGGATGTTCGATCTCGTTCGCGCCCTTCGGGCGCAAAGCCCCGGTCTGGTGGTCGCCACCGCCATCGCCTACGCGCTCGTCGGGCACTGGATCATCGATCTGTCGGTGATCGTCGCCGAGCGCCTGCTGCTTTGGCCCACGGTGTGGTTGGCGCTGGCGACGGGTTCGGCCGTCGACCGGCGGCTCTTGCCCGACCGCTCGCGGAGGCACCGGATCGCCGTCCTCGGCGGTGCCCTGGTCGCTCTCCTCGCGGTTCGATCGGTCGACCGGAGCCTCGACTGGCGCGACAGCGAGACGTTGCATCGAAGCTCGTTGCGGGCCTGTCCACGGGCGGTGCACAGCCGATTCATCCTGGCCAACGTGCTGCGAGAACGCGGTCAGGCCGAGGAGGCGGTGTGGCACTACGCGGTGGCGGGCGCCGGCCGGAACGCGTTTCCGGGTCCGTTCGAGGTCGAGGCGCTCGAGGTGGAGGAGACGTTGCCGCTGTCGGAGCGGCTGCGACGTTTGCCGGAGCTGGTGGGCGCCGAGGAGCCGAGGCTGTACTGGGCCAGCTTCCATTGGTATCTCCTGTCGCAGGGGGCCGTGCGAGAGGCCGAGATCGTGCGCGGCCTGGCCGTGGAGACGTCGCCGCCATGAAGGACGGGCCGACGTGGCGAGGGCCGCTGGTGCCCCTGTTGGTCGTCGCGGGGGTCGTGCGGTTGGTGCAGATCGTCGTGGAGTCGGCCTACCTTCATCCCGACGCGCTGTTTCAGACCCTCGAGCCGGCGTTCTCGAGCGTGTGGGGGCACGGGATCGAGACGTGGGAGCAACGCGAGAACCTGAGGAGCTGGACCTGGCCCGGGCTGCTCGCCGTGGCCATGGCGGCCGCGAAGGGGCTGGGTCTGGCGGGGCCGGGAATCGGGATGGGCCCCGCGATCGCGCTCGTGCGCACCGTCGTGATCGCGATCGACCTCGCGATGGTGGCGTGCGCGTATCGATTGGCCCATACGTTCGGGGGAACGACGGCGGCACTCGCCGCCGGGGTCGCGCTCGCGGTCCATCCGGCGTTCGTCGTCATGGGGGCGCAGCCGCTGGTCGACGTACCGGCGACCGCGCTCTTGGTGCTCGCGCTCGAGCGGGGGCTCGGGGCGTCTTCGATCACCCGAGGTCGCGCACTCGTGCTCGGGCTGGCCCTCGTGGCGACCGTGGCCGTCCGAATTCAGCTCGCTCCTGCCATCGCGGTGCTGGTGGTGATGCTCATCGTGCGGATCCGACGGGGACGGCTGGGCTGGGGCGACGGCGCCACGGCGGGCCTGGTGCTCGGCCTCGCGATCGCCTGCCCCGCGCAGGCGATGGTGGACATGGTGACCGCGGGTGCCCCGTTCGCGCCCACCGTCGCGTACGTCCGCTACAACCTCGGCGAAGGGCTGACGGCGTTCGGCACCATGCCCGGCACGCGCTATGCCACCGATGCCTGGCGGGCGATGGGGCTGCTGGCCGTGGTGGTCGCGATCCTTTCGGCGTGGGGCCTTGGCCGCGCGTGGCCGATCGCCGTGGTCTTCCTGTCCGTCGTCGTTCCCCACCAGGCCATCCCCTACAAGGTCTGGCGCTTCGTCCATCCCGCGCTCCCGTTGCTGGTCGTCGTGGCCGCGGTCGGCTTGTCGTCGCTGTCGGAGCGGCTGTCCGCGCGCTCCCGTCGCGGGCTGTGGGTGGCGTCGCTGATGGTCGTGGCCGTCGAGCTGGGGTGGGCGGCCGTGCGCGAGGCACCGTGGGAGACCACCTGGTTGTACGCGCAGGGGGGTCGACCCGCGGTCGAGCGGAGCCGAGCCCTCAACGAAGCCTTCTTGCAGGTGAGCGCCGGGCCTGCGCCGCGCCGCATCGCCCAGGCGGTGCTGCCGGCCGCCGCGTCACCGGGTTACGCCCTTTTGGGGCACGACGTCCCCGTGCATCCGGTGCTCGATTCGCCGCTCGACGCAGCGATCGCCGCGGAGGTCGACGTGTGGATCGTACCCATTCGGGACGGTGCGGTCGTACCTTCCGGTTTCGAGATTTCGTGGCGCGATCCGGTGTCCCAAGTCGCGATCCTCCGGCAGCGGAGGTCCTGAAGGGACCGGTCCGTCAGCGAAGCTCGACGTTCACCGGAAGGAAAGGCTCGGAAATTCCGTAGCAGGCGCCATCGTGGCGCTGGTCGAGCGCGGTGGCGTGCTCGAGGCCGGGGACGTGGCTCGGAGCATCGAGTCGATGGAAACCGGCGGTGGTCGGGACGAACCGCAGCTCCATGGCATGACGCGACGACTCGGGCTCGAGCCAGTCGCAGTCGGGGTGGCACGCTCGGGTGTCGCCCTCGCGCCAGAGGGTGATGCGATACTCGACCGCGAACACGCGATCGCGACTGATGGAGGCCGCAGGACACACCAGGATCTCGTCGACGGCGTAGCGCCGTCCCGGGCCGTCTACGCAGGCTCGGGAGGAGGTCGCGTGCGCGGCGGCGGAGATCAGCATCCTGCTGATCTCCTGGGTCGCCGACAGCGGTGCCTGGCAACGAGGCGAAAGCCCCGAAGTCCGGGATTCGGTCGCGACCCGAGGATTCGACGCCTCGCCTCGGGGCGGCGGGGCGGGGGTCTCGTTCGGGGCGGCCGAGGTCGCGTGACCGACCGGCCGGGAGGGCTCGGCGACGGGGGGCTCGGGGGCGCGCGCACATCCGGTGAGGAGGCAGGCGAGGACCGCGAACCGGGGAGCGTGCATGGGCTCAGGGTAGTCGACGACGGTGGCCGCCGCCCATGACGAAGAGATCGTCGCCGCAAGGTCCCGCATGGTCGGGCACGGAAAACGGCATGTCGGCACTTCGTGGCTCGGTTGGCGGACGCGGGGAGGGACGATATGATGCTGCCCATCGGTGGCCGAGCTCGTTCGGATCGACCCGGCGACGTTGCCGGCTGAGTCGTGGTACCGGCCGCTTTCGCGTGCGGCATACACCGCTCGCCAGATGCCCATCGCCTTCGGCGTCGCGCTCTTGACGTCGGTGTTGTGGGCGAACGCCGTCGAGATCGGCGTTTTCTTCGCGCTGGCCGCCTTCATGGGGTGGCTCTTCGTGCGTCGCCGTGCCCTGGTCCGCCTGCTCGCGGTCAACGAGGAGGGGACGGCGTTGCTGGCCGCGGGCGATCACGAGCAGGCAGCCGGGTTGTTCGATCGCCTCTGTCGTGACACTCGGAGTCGCTCACCGCTCCTGCACTCGCTGGCCGTGTTCAACCGCGCGACGACTTATCTCGAACGCGGCGATCCGGATCGGGCGGTATCGCTGCTGTCGGCCGTGCTGCACGCCGGGTGGATCAGTCGCCGGGGCAGCCTGTCGGCCTACTATCCGTACGTGCTCGGTCGTATGGCGCTCGCCGAAGCGCTGCGCGGGCGCCTCGAGGCGGCCGAGGCGTGGCGCTCGCGGGCCCACGCGAGCGCGACTGCGGCTCGACGTGGCGCGTTGCTGCTGGTGGACGCGGTGGTCGAGGCGCGCACCGGGAGCTTCGGGCGTGTCGCAGAGCTGATCGAAGACGGATGGTCGAGGGCCGAGAACCTCCTCACGGCCCGGCAGCTCCGCGCGGTGCGAGTGATCGAGGCGTTCGCGCTCGAGCAGGACAAGGGCGCCGAGTACCGCGCCGAGTCCCGCGCCAGCGAGCTGCAACGCGCCCTTGCGGCAGCCCGCGCCGCTCATCGCGGCGAGCTCGACTGGCTGGCACGAAACTGGACCGAGCTCCGCGAGTTCCTCGCACGCCACGGCCTGAACGGGGAGTGAGGCGCTCAGTCGACGGAGGTCGTCCTCGAGGGGCTGGCGGTCGGCGTCGGGAAACGCGGAATCGTCACGGGGCCGGGGCGTCGGGCGTCGAGAACCCGGCGGACCGCAGCTTCGAGCGCGGGTGCATGGTCGGCATCGAGGGCATAGACGCTCACTTCGGCGCGGCCGTCGGGGGCGAGGACGACCTTGGGCTCGTGAATGACCGAGGCCCAGTGACAGCGAAGCGCGGCTCGGACGAGGCGCTGCTTGACCGCGGGAAAGGCCTCGTCGGGAGGAAGGTCGACGAAGAAGGTGTGCAGGTGAGCCCCGCGCACGCTCTGGCTGCGTCGAAGCGCGCCGCGCCCGATCTTCCCGTAGGGCACCACCGCTTCGTCCCCCGAACGCGTCGTCACCACCAGGGCTCGCAGGCCGACGCGAAGGACACGACCCTCGATGTCCCCCACCTGGATCACGTCGCCCTCACGACAGACACGCCCCATCCGGAAGGCCACACCGCTGACCAGATCGTACAGGGGAGCCCAGGCGAAGGCGGCAAGCACCACGATGAGCGCCACCAGCACCGTCGCGAACTCCCGGTCGCGTGCGAGCAGGACCGCGACGGCGGACGTCGCATAGGCGATCGCCACCGTCACGCCGACCAGGGGCGCCAAGCGTCCGACGGCGTCGCGGATCCCCTGGCGCACCGGGAGGATCTGCAACAGCGAAACGACGCCCCGCATCAACGCCGACAAGAGGAGGGCCCCGAGGACGAGGACCACCAGGTCGAGCATCGAGCGGAAGAGATAGTCGCTCATTGCAGCATCCCGCTTTGGCGCAACCCCTCGGTCACGAAGTGGGCGACGAATCGGTCGACGTGCATCACGTTGTGCGCGTCGCGACGCACGATACCCATGCGGACCAGCGCGCCGAGGTCCGCATCGAGCTCTTGTTCGGGCAGGGCGGTGATGCGTCCGAGGCGTCGGCGCGTCACCTGTTTGTGCACGACGAGCTGCAGAAGGAGCGCACGCAGCTCGATGCGAAGCTCGGTCAGGACATCGATGTCGGGGCGCGTCGGCGGCTTCATGAACAGGGTGTTCCCGTCCAGCTTCTCGATGTTGCTCAGCCACGCCCGCAGCGCCACGGCCACCAGGCCTCCGGAGAAGTCGAAGTAGCGCGAGAACAACCGCGCCTGCCTCCACGGGGCGAGATCCTGCTCGCGGGTCCCTCCCAAGACGAAGCCGAGACCGGTGGAACCGTGCCGGAGCGAGATGATGGACTTGAGCGCCTCCGCGGGCAGCGGATCGCAGTCGATGACCGCCAGGGCCGCCTCGTCGAGGCGGACGAATCGGCTGATCACCCGCCAGGCGTGCACGTTGAGGTTGGCGATGAAGAGGCAGCGCTTGCCGTGGCGGCGCACCATCTGGGCGAAGATCTCGAGCACCTGCAGGCCTTCTTCGCTCCGCTCCCACCAAAGCTCGAGATCGTCGAACATCAACACGGAGCCATCGGGAATCTTGCCGACGAGCTCGTCCGGCTCGCCACGCTCCTCCAGCTCGGCCTCCAGCGCCAGCCGAAATGCCATCGGTTCGACAGCCCCGCCCGGGGGCGGTGAGATGCGATAGACCTTCCGTCGCGCGAGATACTTGGTGACGATCGCCTGGCACAGGGCGGTCTTGCCCGCACCGGTCTCACCCAGCACGAACAGCGCGCCGTGTGCTCCGTCCGCGTGCCGCTTGAGGGCTGCGCGAGCGCGCTCGAGCTCCGCCCGGCGCCCGACCCAGAAGGTCTCGCTGATGGTCGCCTGCCCCGAGAAGAGCTGCCGGTAGTAGAAGGGCAGGGAGCGAAGGACTTCGGCCCGGGGCGTGAGCACGTGCGCCAGGGCCATCACCCGGTCGCCCACCGTGACGATGGCCCCGTGGGCCGATCGGCGCAGGCGGCGAGCCAAGAGCGCCCCGCTGCTGCGACGGTACAGGAGCGCCACGAAAGAGGTCCGCGCACCGGTGCTCAGCCGAGCCGCGAGCTTGCGTACCCAGGAGACCGCGCGCTGCCCTTCTCGGCTGCGGATGTAGTGGGTCAGGCTGTCGGATCTGCTGGTGAGCGCGTACGGGGCGGTGTCCTCGCGCAGCGCGTCGAGCTGCTGGTCCACCCGCGCCACGAAACTGTCGAGGTTGCTGCGCAAGGTGTCCAACTCGCGCTGGAGCCTCGAGGCACCCTCGCGGGCTACGGCCACGATCTGCTGGCGGAAGTCTTGGTTCTCCCAGCCACCGAGCGCCTCCAGATCTCCGATGGTGAACGCGAGGAGCCGACGGACGTCCTGGGCGACCGTCACCGTGCGTTGCTCTTGCGGGGCCAGACCGGCGATTTCCTGGCCCACCACGTCGATGAACTCCGTCTCGATGAGATACTTGACCAGAGGCCGGACGGAGACGTTGAGCTCCTCGTCGTCGCTGGTGGTGCCGCCCTCCAGCGCGGCGATCGCATCGTCCGAGAGGGTGGTCGCGGACTCGGGGAGGTCCTCGATGCACCCGTCCACGTCGCGGACCAGGAGTTCGAGGGCTGCGTTCGCGTCGAAGCGCGCCCGTAGCTCGCGATCGGCCGCGAGCTTCGGCGCCCCTCCGGATTCGGCCTCCTGCACGAACTTCTGCAGCGATTCGAGCAACCGGGTGCCCTCGCCGAGCACCGAGTCGCGGATCTGCTGCGCGACCTCCGTCTTGACCTTGTGCGCCAGGACGGCGAATCGAGGGTGGAAGGCCGCGATCTGCAAGCCGAGCTGGGCCCGGCGCAACAGCAAACGCTGGCGCTCCCCCCAACGCTCGGGCGAGAGGCGGAGAGCATCCAGGCGCTTGGCGGCCTTCTTGGGCGGCCGGCGCTCCCGCTTGGCGAAGCGCCGGGCATCGATGCGCTCCAACTCGTGGGAGAAGGCATCGCACAGGTCGTGCACCTGCTCGGCGAGCCGTGCTCCCGTCCCATCGGAGATGTCACGGGCCATCTTCACCGCGGCGTCGAGCAGGCCCGTCAACCGTTGGCGTCGCTGTTCGAACGCCTCGTTGTCGACCTCCTTGCGCTCGATGGCCGCGCCGAGCGCGGCCAGCTCGGTGCCCGCTTCGTTGAGCAGCTTGCCGAGCAGCACGGCGATCCGATGGCTGCTCGCCTCGACGCTCCGCAGCGTCTGCTCGAGGACGTCGAGCGCAGCCGACTCCACGTACCATCGCTGGATCTCCGCGACGGGGACCTCGAACCGGGGAGGGCGGCGAAAGACCCAGGCCCAGAACCGGCGCCGTCGCTTGTACCGGCGGAGCGCGGGGGGGTCGTCGTCGCGGGCCTCGAACTGCTCGGGACGGCCGAGCACCCGCACGCGTTTGATCCCGCTGGTCGCCAGTCGACGCAGGCCGTCGGCATGCGCGTCGAGGCGAGCGCGCATCGACTTGACGTGGTTGGGGAGGACCTCCTCCTCGAACGTGGCGAGTAGGCGCCGCGCCTGGAACAGAAACCCACCCTGAGCGCGCCCGGCGGGCTTGCGCGCACGGGCGGCCTCGGACCCCACACCCTTGCGGACGACCTCGAACTGCCGCGACACGAGCTGCGCGACGTCGGTCACCAACGTCTCCTGGCGGGCCAGGACCGGCGCGATGCCGTGGCGAAACAGGTCGTCTGCGAGCTTCGAGTACGTCTCCCCGAAGCTGGCCGCGGACGTTTCGAGCTCCGGGCTCTTGGGGACGTACAGCGGGCGCATCGACGTCGCGCTGGTTTGCGCCCGCTCGAGCGCTTCGGAGGCCCCGGCGTGGCCGCCCACCGGGAGGACCTCGGAGAACAGCGACGAGCCCTCGAGGAGCAGCGTCGTACCGAGACCCCGTACCAGCTCGTCGAGGGCCTCCAGGCGTTTCTCGTCGAGCAGCTGACTGCGGGGGAGGCCCACGACCACGAGATCGGCGTCGTTCGACTCCTGACGCACGGCGTTCTCGAAGCCGCGCGCGTGCGACGGAATGGCCACGATTTTGATCTTGGCCTCGACGCGAGCCTCGGCGAGGACCGCTCGCATCGCGTGATGCAGGTCGTCGCTGAGCGCCGCGTCTTCACTGCCCAAAAGGAAGCGAAGTTGTGCTCCCTGCCATGGCTCGTAGCGCGTCATGAACCGCATCAGCGCCAGGCTGAGCAGGACGTTGCCCTGATGCGGTCGCCACCAGATGTCGATGCGCCGACGCTTTCCCCAACCCCGCTCGGCGTCGTAGTGCAGAAAGAGGACGTTTCGGTCCAACGCCAGGCAGGTCCGTACCAGGTCGACGAAGCGTGCCGGCTCGTCGCGGTCGGCGTCCCAATCGAGCAGGATGGTGTTCGGGTCGAGACCGGTGAATCCGTGATGGCGGCACGCCGTGAGCACCGTCTCGTAGAAGTCGGTGCTGGGGGTGGGACGCCTGAAGACGCCCAGCGGCGGCGGCTCGTCGGAGGTCGCGGGCGGAGGGGCCCGGCCACCCTCGAAGAGCTCGAAGTCGGTCAACAAACCGTTGCCGGTGATGAGTGCGCGCGAGAATTCGAGGAGCTGCGGGCGCACCGTCGAGCCCCGGTTGGAAAAGGCGAGCACGTTGGGGCGCCAGTTGCGGCGCTGACCCTTGCCCTGGCTCAGCCGGTGCAGGCCGGCGCGCACGATCGACGACCAGATGCCCTCCCAGGTGTCGCCTGCGTCCAGAGTGAGCTGCCGACGCTTGAGGTAGAGAAACAGCCCCGCCATCAACGCGACCGCGCCGGCCATCGCGGCGAAGTCGAGCTGGATCATGACCACGATGGTGGTGACGGCTCCGATGACGCTGACCAGGCGCGGAATCCGAAATGCGGGGCGGAAGTCCGGGCTCGCCCAGCTCTCGATGGCCGAGCTGATGTTCAAGAACCCGTACATCGCCAGGTAGATCATCGTCACCACGCGCGCGATGACGTCGAGCTCGGCGATGAGGATGCCGCCCTCGCCGATCATGAACGCCAGCAAGAGCGCCCGCCGGGGCTCGTTGGTCTTGCCGTGGCCCTTGGCGAAGAACCGGGGGGTGATCTCGTCGGTCGACAGCGCCTGAAGAATCCGTGGCGCGCCCAGGATGCTCCCCAGCGCCGATGAAAGCGTCGCGCCCCAGATCCCCGCCACCACCAGCGCCGGCGAGAACGCGACGTCGGTGAGCACGTCGCTTTTCCCGGCGAGAGCCGTCGGGTCGACGCGATAGGCGAGAAATGCCGCCAAGACCACGTAGACCACGGCCGCGCAGCCGATGGCCGTCATCGTGCCGATCGGTATCGATCGCTTGGGCGAACGTAGGTCTCCCGACATGTTCACGCCCGCGGTGAAGCCGGTCACCGCGGGAAAGAAGATGGCGAACAGGACCCCGAGAGGCGGAGCCTCCGCGGGGGCCTCGAGGTGGGGTTGGGCGGGGCCCGGATCGGACCCACCGAGAAAGACCGACGAGAGAGACAGTGCGATCGCGGCCAGGATGAAGTACTGCGTCTTGATCGCGAACGCGGTGGAGATGAAGGTGATCGCCGTGATCGCGAGGAGCGTGGTCGTCCCCGCGATGCGGATGGTGGACGGATCGACGTCCAAACCGACGAACGCCAGGAAGCTCTCGCAGAACCCGATGATGTAGAGGCTGATCGAAAAGCCCAGGCCGACGAACAACGCCAGTCCCAACGTGCCGCCGATGGGCAGGCCGAGGCTGCGGGAGACGATGTAGTACGGCCCCCCGGCGCCCACGTTCTTGTCCGTGGCGATCGACGAGATGCTGAGCCCCGTCGTCACCGAGATCACGTGGGCCACCGCGATGATCCCGAGCGTGACCCACAGACCGCCACTGCCCACGATCCAGGGCAGGCGCATGTACATGATGACGCCGAGGATGGTCAGCAGCGACGGCGTGAAGACGCCGCCGAACGTGCCGAGTTTGCCGTCCTTGGCCATGCCGCCGGGGCCCACACGATGGGACCAGCCTCACGAGTTTGCCTCACCTCACCGGCTTTCGCGGCTGTCCACCTGCACAGGCGTGGGCAGGTGTGGCGCGGGGTATGGCAGTGGTCGACGCCCGAGGTCGCGCGCGCCGAAATGGCGGTGTTCCTCACCGCTGTGAGCGCACCGACCCTCGTCCCCCGACCGCCGACCCCCCCCGAAGGTTTCACGAGAGGGCGTGCGAGAGGTCATCCCGGGCGTCTTGCGCGATATGGCAGATTCCGCCGGCATGCGTCGCCTCGTCCTCTTGTCACTCCTTCCCTCGGTCGCGTTGGGCTGTCGCCCGGCGTCCCAACCTCCGAGCAGCGGTGCCGCCGTGGAAACTCCTGCGACCGAGCAGATTTCGCCCGAGGTCGCCGCGGAGGTCCTCGGGAACCTCGACCGAGCGACCAACCCCTGCGACGACTTCTATCGTTTCGCGTGCGGCGGGTGGATGGACAACACGCCGATGCCTCCCGATCAGTCGCGTTTCGGCCGGTTCCACGTGCTGCGAGAGAAGAACAAGGAGGCCCTCGGCGAAATCGCCAAGCAGGCCGCGACCAAGGCCTCGGAGACGGACGAGGACGCCAAGCTCGGGCGCTTTTGGAACGCCTGCCTGGACGAAGACGCGATCGAGTCTGCCGGGGTCGCCCCGTTGCAGGAGGCCCTGCAGCGCATCGACCAGGTCAAGGATCGCGAAAGCCTGTTCGCCACGGTGGGATGGCTCGCGCGGAGAGGACCCGCGGCATTGCTCGAGGCCGGCGTGGCGCCCGACGCCAAGGACCCCGGCGTCAACCTGTTCTATCTGACCCAAGGTGGGCTCGGATTGCCCGATCGCGAGTACTACCTGGGCCAGGACGAGCAGAGCCAGGCCCTGCGGGCGGCCTACCGGGCCCACGTGGTGGAGATGCTGACACTGCTCGGCGAGACCAAGGTGGAGAAGACCGCCGACGAGATCATCGCGTTCGAGACTCGGCTCGCCGAGGTCGCGCTACCGCGTGACCAGCTCCGCGATCCGGAGAAGCTCTACAATCGGCTCACGGCAGCCGAGCTGAAGAAGCGCACGCCCAAGCTGCCGTGGGAGGCGTACTTCGCGGCGCTCGGCCTCGAGGATCGAGACCACCTCAACGTCGCTCCCGAGTCGTACTTCCACGGCCTGTCGAAGGTGCTGCAGAGCACGTCCCCCAAGGTCTGGAAGGCGTACCTGCGGTGGCAGACGTTGCACAATGCCGCAGAACACCTGCCCAAGGCCTTCGTCGCATCGGACTTCGCGTTCTTCAAGAAGATTCTGCGCGGCCAGCAAGAACCCGCGCCGCGCTGGAAGGACTGCGTGAACATGGCCGACCGTGCCATGGGCGAAGTGCTGGGGCGCGAGTTCGTCGCGCGCCGGTTCCCCGCCGAGAGTCGGCAGGTCGCGGTGGAGATGATCGAGGGCATCGAGCACGCCTTCAGCGAGGGGCTCGCCGCGTTGACTTGGATGGACGACGATACCCGTGCGCGGGCCGTCGAGAAGATGAAGGCCGTGGTCAACAAGATCGGCTACCCGTCCAAGTGGAAGGATTACAGCGGGCTGGAGATCGGGCCCAACCACCTGGAGAACGTCTCGAGGGCGCACGCGTTCGAGCTCGACCGCCGCCTGCAGGAGGTCGGCAAGGAGGTCGATCGCGAAGAGTGGCACATGACGCCGTCGACCGTGAACGCCTACTACAACCCGTCCAACAACGAGATGGTGTTTCCGGCCGGTATCTTGCAGCCGCCGTTCTTCCATCCCGACTACCCGATGGCCATGAACTTCGGCGGGATCGGGATGGTCATGGGGCACGAGCTCACCCATGGGTTCGACGACCAGGGCCGGAAGTTCGACGGTGAGGGTCGGTTGCGTCAGTGGTGGGGCGACGAGGCCGTGCAGCGGTTCGAGGAGCGCTCGAAGTGCGTCGAGGAGCTCTACTCCAGCTACGAGGTCCAGCCCGGCCTGCACCTCAACGGCAAGCTGACGCTCGGCGAGAACATCGCGGACCTCGGCGGGATCAAGGAGGCGTTTCGGGCCTACGTGCACTGGGCCGAGTCCAACGGCGTCGATCCGAACGCTCCCGCAATCGAGGGGCTCACCCAGGCTCAACTGTTCTTCGTGTCGTTCGGGCAGATCTGGTGCACCCAGGCGACCCCCGAAATCGAGCGAGTCCTGGCGCTCACCGATCCGCACTCGCACCCGCGTTATCGCGTCAACGGACCGCTGTCGAACCTGCCCGAGTTCTGGGAGACGTTCTCCTGTGAACCCGGAGCGCCGATGCGCCCACAGAACACCTGCGAGGTGTGGTAGCCCGCGGCGCGCTCGCCACCCGCGTTCGCGGTGCGGATCGCCCCTGATACATTCGGTGGGTGCACCCCGTCGCGCCCATCGTCGTCGGCCATGTGCTGGCCGGGATCGGCCTTCGGGGTTGTGCGTCGTGGCGCGCGGGCGACGGACTTCCGGAAGCGGCCTGTGCGGTGGTGCTCGGCGGGATCTTGGACGTCTCGTGGGCGCTCGCGCTCGCCCTGGCCTGCTGGACCGCGTTTCCCGGGCACTGGCGGCGATCCAGCGTGGGGGTGTCGAGCATCCTGATCGCGTCCACGTGGATGTCGATCCTGAATCTCCACCTGCTGCGGATGCTGGGCTCCTCCCTCGATCCCTTCCTGTGGAGCTACGCCGCGGAGTTGTCCAACGTCGGGTTCGCCACGTCGGTCGCGGTGGAGATCCCGTGGATGGAGGTCGCGATCCAGCTCGTCGTCGGGACCGGCCTGGAGGTCCTGGGTCTTTGCACGGCTCGTCGCTTCCCGGACGTGCGGAGGCGGCCGAAGGCCGCGCTGCTCGTGGCTCCGCTCCTCATCCTGGCACTCGCGGTCAGCCGGGTGAGCGGCCCCGGTACGGCGATCGCGGGTGCCGATGGCCTCACGTGGCTGGCTGGTCGCGCCTGGAGGACCAGCCTCCCGGACCTCGACTCTCTGGACGAGGTCGTGCTTCGTCTGCGCCCGACCTTGGTGGGCGAGGAGGTGTACTGGTCGTCGGAGTACCCGCTCGTCCGTGGCACCCCGCGCGCGCTATGTCGCGCCGGGCTGGTCGCGGGGTGTGCAGACGACGAGGTGCGCCGCCGGGACGACGCACCCTGCGGACGCAGCGACGATCCGAGGGCAGCGAAGCCCGACGCGGCGCAGCCGCTGCACGGCTGCACGATCGCGCAGTCGATGCCCGACGTGCTCGTCATTCAGATGGAGAGCCTCCCGGCCTGGACGCTCGCCGCCCTCGGAGGACGCGAAGAGGATCTGGTGTCGCCCCATCTCGAGGCTCTGCTCCGGCGCGACGACGTGCGCCTGTTCGTCGATCACGAGTCCAACGGCAGTCAGACCGCGCCCGGGTTGGTCGCGCTCCTGTGCTCGATGTGGCCCTACCACGGCGACATGCTCACCCGCCTCAGACCACCCATGCGCTGTCTGCCGCAAATCCTGATCGAGCAGGGGTACACCGCGGTGTCGGTGATCGCAGGGGACTTTTGGTTCGACGACCAGGGTGAGTTTCTCCGTGCGATCGGCTTCGAGCGCGTCGAAACCGTCGACGAGATCATGCTCGCCACCGGATCGCGTCGACGTCTGCCGTGGGGAGCCACCGACGAGGACCTGTTCGAGCGGATCGCCCGGATCCTGGAAGAACCCGCGGATGGACCCCGCTTCGTCTTCGCGCAGACGGTCGGAAACCATCATCCCTACGAGGTGCCCGCCGTGCCGGCCGATCGGGCTCCTTCCCATCCGGTGCATCGATTGGCCCGCGACCGCAGCGTGCTGGCGACGAGTGCGTATGCGGACTGGAGCCTCGGGCCCCTGCTGGAGGCGATCGATACGGCTGCCCGCGCGAGCGCGCGGGGAATGCTCGTCGTCATCATCGGGGACAACGGTCATCCCCGTCCGACGCACGCGGAGGATCGCTTCACCTTCGTCGGGCTCGATCGAGTGCGTGTTCACACCCCGTGGATCGTTTGGGCGCCGGGGCGCCCTGCATTGCTCGAGCGGCTGACGCCGGAGGTCACCTCCATGCCGACGAGCACCGTCGACGTGCTCCCCACCTTGCTCGGGATTCTCACCATCGATACCGTGCACGCGAGCGCGGGGGTCGACGTGGCCCGAGCCCGCTCTGCGGGCCGCTTCGCCACGGTCACCGCGTCGGGAGGCCTGATCAGGTTCGCACGCGACGGCATGGTCTTGCACCTCCGTCTCTTCCCGGCGAACGCTCGGATCTTCGCCTCCGAGCACGAGGAGGAAGGCCGCGCCCTCTCGGCGCCCGAGCTCACGGCGCGGATGGTGGCCGACGCGCAAGCCCACGCCGCGGCCGTGAACGCTCTGGTCGAATGGCACCGGATCTGGCCCGGAGGCTCCGATCCATGATCTCTCGGATCTCTCGCCGAGCGGCCGCCGCGGGAGCGGTGACGGGATTCGTGGCGGAGGCGATCGCGGCCGCCGGGTCCGCCGGCGGAGACATGGTGGTCGCCTTGCTGGCCAGGCTGCACATCGCGGCGCTCGTCGGCGCGGGCCTGGGGGCGGCGCTGACCCGGGGGGCGTCGGTCGTCGCGACCACGATGGGTCTCCCCCGTTGGTGGGCCGTGCTGACGGCCGCCGTGGGGTTGGCGTGGTCTGCCGGGGTTCGGGCCGACGTCCTGGTCGCCGGGCGAGGTACGGCGCTGGCCATCGGCCTGGTCGTGCTGGTCGCGTCGGCCGGCATCACGGCGTGGACGGACCGGGACGGGTCCTCACGGGTCTCGCTGCTCTTCCTCGTGTCGGGGTTCGCCGCGCTAGTGTACCAGGTCGCGTGGCAGCGCGCGCTGTTCACTGCCTTCGGCGTCGACATCGAATCGACCACCGTCGTCGTATCGCTCTTCATGGTGGGCCTGGGCGTCGGCGCGCTGCTGGGCGGCGCCGTCTCCCGCCGCGCGCCGGCGCGGCTGTTGTGGCTGTTTGCAGGCACCGAGCTGGTGATCGGGATGTTCGGGATCTTCAGCGTGCCCTTGATCCGTGCCGTCGCACGCAGGTGGCCGACCCTGGACTTGCCCGGTCAGACCCTCGCGACCTGGGCGATCCTCGGCCTGCCCACGTTGATGATGGGGGCGACGCTGCCGATCCTGGTGGCCCACGTCACGGCGACGGGGCGCAACGCGGGCCTGTCGGTGGCGCTGCTCTACGGATTGAACACGCTGGGCGCTGCGCTGGCGGCCATCGTCACCGCCGAGCTCCTTCTCGCCCTGTGCGGCCTGTCGGGATCGACGGTGGTCGGGGCCATGCTCAACGTACTCGTCGCCGTCATGGCCGTTCGCCTGGGGATGAAGGGGGACGGAGCACGGGTACGACCGCGCGACGATGCCTCGCCCCCTCGCACCATGGGGCTGTTCGCGGGCCTGTCGCTCGCTGGATTGGTGGCGTTCGTTTCGCTCTCCCAGGAAAT
>CAZYSW010000006.1:0-4519 GCA_964650105.1 uncultured Nannocystaceae bacterium | reverse complement strand
GTGTGGTTTCGCGTGGTCGACTACGCGACCCACGGCGACCCGCGTGGGTTCGGTCGCGTGCTGGCGGCGTTCTTGACCGGGTTGGCGAGTGCGGCCGCGTTGGCGACCCGCGTGACGCGAAAACACCCCCGCGACGCGCTGAGGATGGTCGCGATCCTGCTCCTCGTGTCCGGACCGCTGTACGGTGCGGCGATCCCCCTGTCGGCTCGGGCGGCGACGCTCTCTCCGGGGCTCGGGACCGCGGCGCTTCTGGCCAGCGTGGGTGGCACGGGGTTCTTGCTCGGCGGCGTCTTCCCGCTCCTGTGCCGCGTCCTCGTCCTGCGCGCGGACGGGGCGGGATGGGGGGTCGCCCTCGTGTACGTGGCGAACATCCTCGGCAGCGTGGTGGGGCCGCTGGTCACGGGCATGCTCCTGCTCGACCTCTTGGAGCTGCGGGAGCTGGTCGTGTTGTTCTCGGTGCTTCCCGCGCTGCTCGGCCTTTGGGTGCTCCTCGTCTACGCACCAGGGCGCGGATCCTGGACGTACGCTGCGTTCGCCGGGGTCGTGCTCACGATCGGCGAGGGCTTCATCGGTTGGGATCGCACACTGGAGCGATTCCACTTCGGGGATCGGTTCGACACCGACGTCGGCTATCAGAGGGTCATCCACAATCGCAGCGGCATCGTCGCGGTGCATCCGGGACCCACCGATCCCCTTCACCGCGGGCAGTCGTCGGTCGTCTACGGGAACGGCGTCTACGACGGACGATTGTCGATCGATCCGACGATCGACGAAAACCGAATTCTGCGCTCGTACGTCGTGCCCGCGATTCATCCTTCACCCGGCGAAGTGCTGGTGATCGGCCTGGGGGGCGGTGCCTGGTCGCGAGCCTTGCTCGCCCATCCCGACGTGCGACGGATGACCATCGTGGAGATCAACTCCGCCTACGTCGAGATCGCCGGCAGCGATCCCGTCATCGGTGACCTGCTGCACGACGCGCGCGTCACGATCGTCGTCGACGACGGGAGACGATGGTTGCGTCGACATCCCGACCGGAAGTTCGACGTGATCGTGTGCAACACGACGATTCACGCCCGGGCCTACTCGACCAACCTCCTCTCCGTGGAGTTCTTCCGGGAGCTCGGCGACCACTTGCGCCCGGGGGGCCTGGCGTTCGTCAACCCGACGGGATCCCGCGCCGTCGCCCGGACCGCGGCGGAGGCCTTCGCGTTCGTGGCGAACGTGCACGCGGAGCTCGTGCTCGGCCACCAGCCGCCCGTCGAGCGAACACCCGACCAACGACGAGCGGCCTTGCGACGCTTCTCGTCTCGAGGCGAGCCGATCTTCCACGAGGACGATCCCGCCGCTGCAGCCGTGCTCGAGATCTTGTCCGAAACGCGGACGGAGAACGTCGCAGAGGCGTTGCGGGGCCTGCCCGAGACGCTGATCGTCACGGACGACAACCTCAGGGTCGAGTTCGGGCTGTGGCGCTGAGCCGATCGGTCACAGGTCGCCGGTGACGTGCTCGATCTGCAGGGTGGGGTCGGCGGCGATGTCGTCCTCGGTGAAAGGAACGCGCTTCCAGTCCTTGGCGGAGTAGCGCACGGTCTGGTCGGCGTAGTGGGGCGAGCGGGAATCGTCCGACTGGGAGTAGGACAGCAACGTGTAGGCCTCGGGGCCGTCGTCGGTGAACCCGACGGCCATGATGAAACTGGTGCCGTAGTTCACGACGTACCCTTCGGTGGTCAGGTCGCTCGTCTCGTGGATGACCCGATCGCGCGGCATGGACGGGGCGAGCGTGGTCTTGAACACGTCGTAGACCATCAGGTTGGGTGTGCCTTCGTGGCTGTTGCCGCCGTGCAGGGGAATGCGCTGGTCGCCCTTCTTGGTGAACTGGGCCTCGCCCAAGGTGGCCGTGACGGGGATGCCGGCCTCGGTGAGGCGAACGACCGCGCCGGCGAGCGCCGTGAGGACCCGGTCGGTGTCGGCGGTGAGCCCCCGCGGGGTGTGGATCGGATCGTCGGGGTCGAAGCCTTGGGTGAACACCGGGCCCGCGTCGAGCAGGCTCTGGTAGCTGAAATCCGCCAGCAGCTCGCGCCAGACCAGCGCACCCCGACTGTCGAGGTCGAGGCGACCGTCCCAGGCGGCGAGCGCCTGACAGGCCTCGCCGATGTCGACCTCGGTGCCCTCGTAGGGGTAGGTGGCCTGGCCCTGACAGCGCTGCACGACCTCGTCGCGCAGCAGCTCGGCCATCATTCCCCGGTTGGACAGGATGGCTTCGCGAAGCTCGGCGAGGTCGAACTTTCCGTCGGCGCCCGAGGCGGTGCCCTCGCCCGTCTCGGTGAGGAGCACCGCGTTCATGCGGGTGCGCGGAGATTGGGGGGTCCCGGTCGCGCCGTGCAGCGGGGAAAAGCCGGTGAGCGGGGCCGCGGGGTTCGCCAGCCAATGGCTGTCGTTGGCGTTGAACACGAAGTCGGTGCGCTCGAGTCGGGGTAGTCGGGCGTAGGGGACCAGGCCTGGGTCGCGCGCGCCCGATTCTTCGACCCACTCGAACAACGAGTCGTGGCCCGGGAAGGCGAAAAAGCCGTTCTCGGCCAGCACGCGCACCAGGAAGTCGTCGCTTTCCTCCCAGGCCTGCAACGCGGTGGGGCTGAGGTTCGGGGTCGCGGCGGTGTCTGCGTACCACGCTCGACCGTCCGCGCTGGCCGAGATCGTGTTCACCCACGGGATCCCCACGTGCTCGGCGTGCGCGGCCTGGAACGCGTCCATGTTCTCGGCGAGGTTCATCGCCTGGAACTGAGCCACGAGCTCGTCGTTGTCCTCGTTGGCGTCGCGGAAGGTCAAGACCTGGTCGGCCCAAACGAAGGGGGGAACGTTGATGATGGGGCCATAGTGGCTTCGCCAGAGGGTTCGTCGCCGGGTGGTGAGCTCGCCGTTTTCGCCGAGCACCTCGATCTCGATCTCCTCCGATTCCATCTGGCGGTAGCCGCCGTCGTACTCGTAGCGGGTGGGGTCGGCGGGATCCAGCCGCAGAACGTAGAACGAAAACCGGTGACCCGCGGAGACGGTATGGGTCCAGGCGACGTTTTCGTTGAAGCCGATGAGGATGCCGACGACCCCCATGAGCGACGCGCCGTAGACGTCCAACTCGCCCGGTACCCTCAGATGGCTCTCGTACAGCTTGAGCTCGCCTTCCCAGGGGAAGTGGGGATTGCCGACCACCATGCCCCGTCCGGTGCTGGAGCGGTCGGCTCCGATCGCCCAGCCGTTGCTGCCCGGCGTGCCGTCGAGCAACGTGGAGATGTCGGGCAGGTCCCGTTCGAGCTGACCGGTTCCCGGCGGCTGGGCCCTGGCGATGTAGGCCTGCATCTGGCGGGCGCTGGCGAGCGTCGCGAGCTCGGCGTAATGCGCCATCAGGTCCTCGGCGCCGATGGGGGCGAGCCACGGCTCGTCGCCGCACGGAAGATCACCGCCGTGCTCGACGATGTACGCGTTGTATCCGGCCGCGTACGCGGCGATCATGTCGCGCACCTCGGGCGGCTGCGCGGCGAGGTTTTCGGCACCTTTCTCGGTGAAGCGCAAGAATCGGTGCACGAAATCGCTGTCGACGTTGGCGTCTTGTTCGCCGGGCCCGAAGTATCGGGAACGCTCGCCGCGGACCTTCACGATCTGGTCGGCGAGGATGCAGCCGTTGAGCTTGGCGAAGGCCCATCCCTGTCCGAATGCGGCCGAGGGCAAGTCGTCGGCGAGCACGTGCGGCACGCCGTGCTCGGTCCAGCGGATCGTCGCCTGGTAGTCGTGATCGGGCGCGGGATCGCTGCACCCCGTGGCGACGACCCACGTGGTGACGAGTGCAGCTCTGCGAAGAACCCCCATGCCCCGACGCTACCACGAGGTCGCCGCGCTTGCGGTTCGTGCCGGTCAGGACGAGCCCTCGTCGAGGTTGCGAGCGTCGAAGGCGAGCGGGAGGAGGTCGGCCACGGGCACCGTGTGGACGCGCCCCCCCTTGGTGACCAGGGTCAAGGTGGCCGCGGGCGCGAACTCCCACAGGATCTGTCGGCACGATCCGCACGGTGGCGTGGGCGTCTCGGTGTCGGTCGCGACCACCACGTGCCGGAAATCCCGGGCGCCGTGGGTGAGCGCGTGAAACATCGCCACCCGTTCGGCACAAAGCCCCAGGTTGTAGCTGGCGTTCTCCACGTTGCTGCCGGTCCAGATGCGGCCTTCACCGTCTTGCAGCGCCGCACCCACCGAGAAACGCGAGTAGGGGCAGATGGCTCGATCCATCGCCGCCAGCGCTGCGTCCACCAGCGGCGACAGGTCGGGCGGCAAGGTCTCGGGTGTCGACATGGCACACCCTCAGGCGTCGGTGGTCTCCGGGACGCTCGGAACCCGCTGCGTCTGGGGCGACTCGGGCGGCTCGGTACGTGGCTCGGCGCGCGGAGGTGCCTGCGCGTCCTGACCCGGTCTCGGAGGACGTCCCTGGGTCGCGGCGGGCGGCGGCGGGACTTGCGGGGGGGCGGAAACGGGGGGCGGGGCG
>CAZYSW010000005.1:26909-39285 GCA_964650105.1 uncultured Nannocystaceae bacterium | reverse complement strand
GAAGGCGAAGCCGGTCCACGGCCGTGATGGGGCCGGGGAGCCCGTCACCCGCAGGCGCCCGTCGTGCCGCAGGCCCAGGGGGCCCGCCTCCTCGAACACCAGCGTGAAGTCGCGGTGGGTCGGATCGAACCGGACGTCGCGCAGGGCGTCGCCGTCGTGGTGGATCCGCTCGGCGATGCGCAGGGGGGATCCCGACACCCCCACGATGGACAGGGTGTAGCCGGCGCGTTCGTCGCCCCCGATCTGGAGCGCTCGGCCGCCGTCGAGCACGCGATGCGCGAGCACGTCGCTCGGGTCGAGGCGGAGCCACGCCTCGGCGTCGCCGAGTGGGCGCGGGCGTCGGAGGTAGGAGGGGCCGCACGCCCGCTCGTCGCACGTCGCGTGCAACAGCAAGGTGCCGTCGGGTGCCGACGACATCGCGTGCGGCATCGGGTCGAACCGCGACCATCGCCCCTCGGCGTACCAGCGGCCGTGGGCGTCGAGCACGAACACCGCACCGTCGTCGCAACGCAAGACGCCGATCCCCCGGGTGGAGTCGAGGCGACGGGGTGTGCAGGCGGCCGGAAGGTCGACGACGGTGAGGGTCGGCGCGGTCTCGTCGGCGATCAGGACGTGAGGGGGGCGGTCGAGCCCGTCTTCGAGGTCGCAGTCGTTCGCGGGGGGCGAAGCGCTGCATCGGGCGTCACCAAGCAGGGCCATCCAGGTGAAGCCCAGGTCCGCCGCTGCGCCGACGCTGCCGCGCAGCGCCGGGGGCTCGCCCCCGTCGAGCACCGCCGTCGATATCGAAGGCGTGCAGACGGTGGCTCCCGTGGGCGCACGGGGATGGCTCGCCCCGGGGAGATCCCACGTCGAGCGACCGTGCGGTGTCGCATGGGGCGTGGCCATGGCCGACCAACGATCGATCGACCTCCGCGCGGTGACGAAGTGGCGACCCGATCGATCGAGCACGCGGGTGCACGGCGCCTGACGACCCTCGGCGATCCAGTCCCCGGTGCGCTCGAGCAGGCCGAGATCGGGAGGGCCGCGACGCCATCCGCCGTGGATCGTTCCGACGAAGGTGGTGAGCCCGGCGGCGTCGGCCGTCTCGACCTGGGCCACCACGACCCCGTCCGTGCGCACCCAGACGCCCGCGAGCGTTTGCGGGGGCGAGGGCAGGGGCCGAACGGCAAACGCCTTGCCTGCGTCGGTGGAGACGTGGACACCGTCGAGGCCGAGCGCGACGACCGTGCTGCCCGCGGCGTCCCAGTGCCGGGCGCGGGGCACCGCGCCATGGGTCGAGAAGGCGCCCGACAGCGCGGCGTCGGGGGTCTCGGCCCGAAGCAGGCGCCCGTCGGGCGTCGCGAGCAGCACCGCGCTACCTCCCGAAAGGCCGGCCCATGCCGTCGGGCCCGGCGTGGGGATCGAACCGAGCACGCCGCGATGGCGATCGATCAGCAGAAGTCCCAGCGGGCTTTCGACCAGGCCGAGCGTGTCGGTCGAGGCGAGGACGACGAGGGCGTTGGTGAACCGGTCCGGGCCGAGCGGTTGCGCCACGGCGGGCTGCACCCACGGCGGGGGTCGCTCGCGAGAAGGCTCGAGTCGCCAGGATTCGTCGGTCCTGGCGCGGTCGACCGCCGCGGACGGAAGGCTGCGAGCCGCAGCCGGGGGCATGCCGTGCGTCGCGGTGGGCGTGGTCGTGCGTGCACACGCAGCGGTCACGCTGGCCGCGAAGGCCAGGCTCGTCCACCGTCCCACCTTCGCGGGCTAGCACCGCCGCGCAGACGAGCACCGTGGAGCCGCACCACGAGGCCGGCCGGCCGCGACGGCCCCCGCCGCGAGGGGTGGACGACCCCGTCGTCGTCGCGCACGCGGACAGCCGGCGATGCGGGGCCGCTCAACGGAGCGTGCGATCGAAGAAGGCACGGACGTGCGCCCACGCATCGGCTGCGGAGGTGGCGTCGTAGTGCGCCCCCGACGGGTTGGCGAACCCGTGCTCTGCGTCGTAGCGGTGCAGCTCGATGCTCTTGCCGGCCTTGCCCAGGGCCTCGACGAACGCCTCGACCGCGGACGGGGGGATCCCTTGGTCGCGATCGCCGAAGATCCCCAGCAGCTCGGCTTCGATCTTGCCGAGATCGGTGGGATCGGTGATCAGTCGTCCGTAGTAGATCACCGCAGCGTCGAGATCGGGCTGCGCGATCGCGTGTTGCAGCGACCACCCGCCGCCGAAACACCACCCGATGACCCCGCGCTTGGTGGCGCCGATGCGAGGGTCGTCCTTGGTGAACGCGTGCGCGGCGTCGAGGATCGCGTGAGCACGTGCAGGGTCGACCGCCTTCATCAGCTTCATGGCCTCGTCGCTGTTGGTGGCGACCGCTCCGTCGTAGAGGTCGACCGCCAGCGCGGCGTAACCGTCCTCGGCCAGGCGATCGGTCCAGTGGCGAATGTGATCGTTGAGCCCCCACCATTCGTGAATCACGACGACGGCGGGCAACGGTGGCGTGGCTCCGTCGGGCAACGACAGGTAGGCCTTGCTGCCCGCGATCTCGACCGTCGTCCCGCGCGCGGGAGGTGCCGCGTCGGGGCGAAGCTCGTGCAGCCGCTTGAACGTCTCTTCGTCCACCAGCCCCGTCAGCGGCATGGGCTCGGCGGCCCCGTTCGCACCGAGGTCGGCGTCGGCGGGATCCGGGTGCGCGTCCGGAGGCGACGACGCGGGTCGACCCTGCGCGCAGCCGAAGACCATCGACGAGATCATCAGACCCAGCAGGAGGGCTCGCATGCCGCGAGCCTATCGCGCTGGACCGCGAAGATCATGCCCGTCGTGCAACGACGCGCGTGGGCGATCGCGGCGTGTCGAGGGCAGGGGCGCCTGCTCGATGTCGTACCAGAGTGCGAAGACGAAGAAGCGCTCGGGGAGCGCACCCGGCGGCCGCGTGCGGGACCCGACGGGACCTTCGGCGCGTGGCCGTCCTGCGGCGCGTGGCCGGACCCCGCCTTTTGGCCCGAGCGCCCGCCTATACTCCTCGTCCGAAGTGGGCGAGGCCGAAGACGTCGAGCGATCCGAGATCGACGTGTCGATGCATCTGGTTCGACGCGCCGCCTTCTCGAGGCTGTTCGACGCGCCAGTGGCCCCGGTGAAGCTGGGTAGCTTCACGGTGCTCGACCGCCTGGGCAGCGGGGCCATGGGAACGGTGTACTCGGCCTACGACGGCCAACTGGATCGCAAGGTCGCGATCAAGCTCCTGCATCGCGACGAGACCGACCGAGACCGGATGCTGCAGGAGGCGCAGGCTCTGGCGCGGTTGTCCCACCCCAACGTGGTGGCGATCTTCGAGGTCGGGACGTGGGAACGGCGGCCCTTCATGGTGATGGAGCTCATCGACGGGGTGACTTTGGCGACGTGGTTGGCGTCGGCTCGACGAAGCTGGCGAGGGGTTCGCGACGTGCTGTGCGACGCGGCGCGGGGCCTGGCCGCCGCGCATCGCGTGGGCCTCGTGCACCGGGACTTCAAGCCCGCCAACGTGCTCATCGACCGCGAGGGGCGGGTCCGCGTGGCGGACTTCGGGCTGGCTCGGCCGCGCGCGACCGGGCCGATCGTGCCACCGACGCTGGACGACGTGCTCGTGCCGACGAGTCGTTCGGAGGCGGTGACCCACAGCGGATCGCTCGCAGGAACGCCCGCCTACATGGCGCCCGAGCTGTTCGAGGGCGTGGCTGCCAGCGATCGCTCGGATCAGTTCGCGTTCTGTGCGGTCTTGTACGAGGCGCTGGTGGGGGTGCGGCCGTTTTCGGGCGACACCATCCCCGAGATCGCCAAAAGCGTGATGGACGGGACGTTTCGCGGGTGGCCTCGCGATTGCGGCGTACCCGGGTTCTTGCGGCGGATCGTCGAACGGGGGCTCGCGCGCGACCCCGCCGCACGCTTTGCCTCGATGGACGAGGTCGTTGCGCTCTTGCAGCGCGAGCCGACGCGTCGGGTCCGGGCGTGGGCGCTCGGGCTGGGGGTCGCGACGGTCTCGGCCGTGGCGACGTGGTCGATCATCCGGTCGGACGAGCCGTGTACCGACGACGGCGTGGCGATCGAGCGGGTCTGGGGGTCCCGCAAGGCCGCGCTCACCGAGCGCTTCGGGGCCGAGCCAGCTCGGGCGCTGGCCTGGGCGCGGGTCGTGGCCGAGCTCGACGCGTACGCTGACGTGTGGTCGGTGGCGTGGCGCGACGCCTGCGAGGCCGCGCGCGCGGGCATCGACTCCGACCTGCTGCGCGTGCGTCGGCAAGCCTGTCTGGATCGTCGGCTCGACGAGCTGTCGATGCTGGTGCAGTCTCTGGAGGCGTCGGATCCCGAGGTGGTGACGCGTGCCGTCACGGCGGCTGCCGGCTTGCCCCCGTTGGCGACGTGTCGCGACGCCGAGCTCCTGCTCGGGCAGCCCGACTTGCCGCGAGACCCCGAGGTGACCGCCACCATCGCCGCGCTGCGGTTGCGGGTGTCGGAGGCCAGGGCGCTGCAGGCCCTCGGCAAGTTCGATGCCGGCATGGCCGTCATCGAGCGCGCGGCCGCGTCGGCACGTGAGGTCGACTATCCACCGCTGCAGGCGGAGATCGGTCTGCAGCGCGGCGCCTTGCTGTGCTGGACCGGGCAGACCCGAGAGGCCGAGGGCGTGCTGCAGCAGGCCGCCACGCTCGCGCTGGCGCACGATCTCCCGCTCGTCGCCGCCGATGCCTGGAGTTACCTGGTCTGGGCGAGGGTGTACCCCGAGCCGCGGTACGGGGAGGCGCACGCCGCCGCCGACTACGCCCAGGCGCTCCTCGAGGCGCGCCCGGGCCAGGCACGGCGGCTCGCCACGCTGCGGGCACGGCGAGGGCGGCTCTACTTGATGCAAGGCGAGCTCGATCGGACGCTGGCCGAGCAGGAGGCCGCGTACGCGCTGCGGCGGCGCGCTTTGGGCGAGGACGACCCCGACACCGCCTTCTCCTTGCTCGAGATCGGGAAGGTGCACAAGGCCCGGGGGGAGCTCGCCCAGGCGCGCGAGCACTTCGAGGCGGCGGCCGAGCGCTTCGCCTCGGCCATCGCTCCCGATCACCCACAGATCGCCGAGAGCCTGGGCGAGGCCGCCAACGTGATGGTGCTGCAAGGGAACGCGGCCGGGGCGGTCGACACCTTCGCGCGGGCGTTGGCGCTCGCCGTCGCCGGATACGGTCCGGGCCACGACCAGGTGGCGTCGCTGTGGAGCGACCAGGGCCTGGCGCTGGTGAGGTTGGGGCGCCTGGACGAGGCATGGGACGCGCTCGACCGAGCCGAGGCGATCTGGACCAACAACCACGGGCCCGACGGGCACCCGGTGGTCTTCGCCTTGCTCGGCAAGGGAGAGGTTCGCCAGATGCAAGGCGCCTACGCGGAGGCCGAGGCGCTCTATCGCCGCGCGTTGGCCATCGTCGAGCGGGCCGAAGGCGAAAATTCGCGACGGATGGGAACCATCGGGGCCAAGCTCGGCCACCTGATGGTCGCGCAGGCCCGGTGGGAAGACGCCGTGGCGCATTTCGAGCCCGCCCTGGCGATCACCGAGGCGGCGCTCGGCGCCGACCATCCCGGGCGTGCCAGCGATCTCGTGGGGCTGGCCACCGCGCTGGTCGAGCTGGGCGAGCACGACCGGGCGGCCGCGCTCGTCCGCGACGTGTTGTCGGCGAACGAGGTCGACGCGCTGGATCCGAAGATCGTCGCCCAGGCCCGACATCTCCTGGACCGGACGCAAAGCGGCCTCGATGCGTCCGCGAGGCGTCGATCCGCCCGGTGATCGCCCGCGACGCTCGGGGCGACGGCGTGTCGGCCTCACCGCGCGAGATCGGGACGAAGCAAGGGGCCCCCGGGCCCCGATCGAGCCCTGCGATCAGGGGATGGGCGGTCTCTCGCTGATCTTCTCCACCGCGCTGCCGCCGGAGTAGCCGTAGCTGACGTAGTCGTCGTAGCCGTACACCGTGATCTCGACCGGCGCCTCGGCGACGACCACGTGGGCTCCCGGGTCGAGCACGACCCGCGCCTTGGCGTAGTCGCTGCCCGCGATGTTCTTCCACCCCGTCACCGCCTTGCCGTCGACCTCGACGGTGATGCCCCGCGGCGCCACCAGATTGACGGCGTGGTCCCGATACCCGAAGGGGGTCAGAAACACGTAGCGGCTCTGGAACTGCTCGATCGCGGGCGGGACGATCATGGCCGGGTCGCCGCGCTTGGAGCCCAGGTCGCCCGAGTTGAGGAGGAACTGGGCGATGGCGATGGGGTGATCGGGATCGGAGGAGACCACCACCGCCGAGCCCGCCAGGAAGTAGGCCGTCTCGCCCGCGTTGAGGACCGACGGGGCGCCGTCGGGATGGTTGCCGCCCCAGGTGAGCTCGGTGTCGTCGAACGCGGCCGTGAGACGGTAGACCGCGGGTGCGTCCTTGTGGACGTCCTGGGGGCTGGGGGGCGGCGTGACGATGTACCGGTGTCCCCAGGCGACCAGCGGGAGCATCTGGTGTTCCACGTGGTCGACGCAGCATTCGGTCGTGTTGCGGGGCTCCCGGGCCGTGACGTTGCCGGAGAACAGCGCCACGGGTTTGGAGGCGATGACCCGAGTCCCCGAGAGGTTGCCGTAGGGGTCCCCCATCACGCTGTCTTTGCCGTACACGTCGGAGATGATGGTGAAGGCATCACCCTTGTTCAGGGTCACGCCCTGCCACGCCCCTTCGGCCAACTCGGTGGTGGGGTGGAAGACCACCTGGGTGTCGTTGGCCGTCGCGACGACGGTGACGAACGCGCCCGCGTTGTACCCCACGGGATCGAAGCCGTCGGGGTAGAGCGTCAGACCCATGCCGTCGCTGGTGAGGGCGATGTAGTCGTCCTCGAGCACGTGGGTGGGGAGCAGGGCGGTGGCGTCGTTGGAGTAGACGGGGACGAGGTTGTCGAGCGGCTGGAACTGGTAGGCGGTGATGGGGATGTCGCTCTCGATGCGATACGCCTTGCCGCCTCCGTTGCGCGTCGGGTCGAGGCTCTGGGCCGGCAGGTTGAACGTCGCCGTCCGCAGGGGATGCACCGTCCGGGTTTCGAGGGCCTTGTTGCTTCCCCCCGAGTACACCGAGACCCGTGCGACCTGGCTGTCGGAGACGTTCGCGACCACGACGGCGAACTGCTGCTTGGACGCGATGTCCTCGGCGTAGGGCTTTGAGGGAAGCCACGCGTTGGGGAGGTCGGCGGCCCAGAACTCGCAGCCGGCGCTGGTCCGGATGGTCGTCGCCTGGCCGCAAGTCGCGGGGATCTCCGGCGCGTCACCCCCCGCGTCGAGCTTGACGCCTTCGGGGATCCCGCCGTCGTCGGAGCTGCCCGCTTGCGGTTCCAGGCACATCCCTTCGATGCAGGCCAGGCCTGCGGGGCAGTGTTCGTCGATGAAACAGGTGCCTTCTCCTCCGACCTGGCCGCAGCCGGTGGCCAGCGGGAGCACGACCAGGGGACTCCCCAAGACGATTGCGTCGACCTTCACGGCGCCGATAGTCTCGCACGGAGCCGAATCGATCCCGCGTCGGGATCGAAACGGACGCTGCGAGGACTAACGGTTCCGTGACACCCGTCTCGGCACGCTCGGTCTGCCTGGTCGCGGCGCTGTCCCTCGCTGCGCCGAACGCGGCTTTCGCCGCTCAACCGCCCGTCGAAACCCCTACAGAGGAACCGCCATCGGACGGGGACGGGGACGTGGGGGTGGACGAGGTCACCGCTCCGCCTCCCGCTCCGGCCGGGTCCGCGGATCCGCTGGCCGGCGCCGAGGGGCTCGATCCGCAGGGCATGGTGGACGCCGAGCAGGCGGCCTACGCCGCGTACATGAAGGGGATCAAGCTGTACGAGGAGGGGCGGTTCGAGGAGGCGGCCGAGACCTTCACCGAGGCCCTGCGCACCCTCCCCGACCTGCCGCCGTACGGCCGCAGCCGGGGGGCGCTCGGCTTGTGGCTCGCGCGTTGCGTGGGCCAGATGTACGCGCTCAGCGGCGACGCCGCGCTGCTCGATCGGGAGGAGAGGGTCCTGCGGGCCTACACGAGCCGGTTGCGCGAGGCGGTCGCCGACGGAGCCGACCGGGAGCACAAGCAGGCGCTGGTGGTCGAGCGACTGAAGGAGATCGCGGCGGAGCGCCAGCGTCGGTCGGCGGACCACGGAGACGTGGATACCCAGCTCGAGCGGAGCCTGGAGGGGGGATACCAGGGGATGGAGGCGTCCGACTGGGCGCCGACGATGGACGACCTCGCGTGGCACTTCCGCCCCGACGACCCTCGACCGCGCACCCGGCAACAGGACGACACCGAGAAGGCGCCCGAGAAGCTCGTGAGCGAGGAGGAGGACGAGCGGGTGCGCAAACCCGGCACCGGGTTCATCGTCGGCGGTGCGATCGCGATGGCGGCGGGCCTGGGTGGGCTGGGCGTGATGGGGGCAGGCATGGCGCAGGCCGCCGCAGCCGACGACTTCGATCCGTTCGACACCCCGATGGCCAGGCGCGAGCAGATCGCCCGCGGAGAACGGGGCAACGTGATGTCGGTCGTCGGCGCCTCCGTGGGCGGGGCGCTGCTCGTCACGGGGATCGCCCTGGTGGCCGTGGGGGTCAAGCGGCGACGTGCAGGGAACACGTCGTTGTCGTGGGGGCTCGGCCCCGGTGGGGGTCACATCGGGCTCCAGGCTGCATTTTGAGGAGGCGCTGGCGATGACACGGATTGCGACGAGTCTCTTGCCGCTTTCGATGGTGTTGGGCGGCTGTCTGTTCACGGGCGAGGACACCCGAGGGTTGCCCTGCAACGTGGACGAGGAGTGCGGTGCCGGGTTGTTGTGCATCGAGCGCGTGTGTGGCGGGCCGGTCGAGGTCGGGCTCACCGACACCGATACCGAGGGATCGATGTCGGGGGTGGAGGAGAGCGGCGATCCGGATGGCGGGGAGGTGGACGGAGGGCCGCAACCCGACCTGTGCACGGCCAACGAGTGCAAGGACGCCGACACCATTCGGCTGTGCCTCGACGACGGCAAGGTCTCCACCATCGGCTGCCAGGGTCTGTGCGGTCCGAACGCCGACTCGCTGGGCTGCACCTTTTCGCCCGAGTCGGGTGAGGACAGTTGTTTTTGCGACTTCGAGCGATCGTCGTGCTCCAACGAAGGCGCGCAGGGTTGCTTCGGCCAGAGCGGCCTGGCCGTGTGCCAGGGCGGAACCTGGAACATCTACGATTGCGACACCGTGTGCATCGACGCCGGGTACGCCGGGGCCGCAGCGTGCGGGCCGGGCAACGGTGGAGCCGACGTCTGCTTGTGCGACAACGTTTGCACCCACGGCGCCGCCCGCTGCACCGGCGGCAAGAAGCTGTCGTACTGCATCGACGGGAGCTGGCAACAGTTCGGTTGCGACGAGCTGTGCAAGGACAGCGGCTTCTCGAAGGGACTGGCTTGCATCTTCTTTCCCGACCCCGGCGATGACTCGTGTGCCTGTCTGTGAGCAGCACGTGACAGCGCACGGACGTCGAAGCACCTTCGCCGGCTCAGCCGAGGAGCGAACGATGGGCGCGACCCGAAACGCAGCAGACGACGCCATGGATCGATCTCATGGCCGTGCTCGAGATGGCCACGCCGACCCGGCGATGGATGCCGCCGCGGCGGATGCCGCCGCGACGTCGGCATCGATGGAGGATCCGCGGGATGACGACCCCGAGGAGTACGAGCGGGTTCGCGCCCGAGTGCGTCGAAGAGTGCTCGGCACGCTGCCGGCGTCGGACGCCGACGCGCAGGGCGTCTGGGGGCCGTCGACGAGAGACACCAATGCGGGCGAGACCCGCGAAAGGAGCGTATGAAGGCGACGAAACTGATCCTGGGGTTCGTGCTCGGCGTCGGTGTGGGTGCGAGCTGCGACGGTACGTCGGTCGGCACCTGCGTCGGCAGCGGCGGAATCGTCGATAGCTGCAAGCCCGACTTCACCGAGGGCGAGTGCGAAGAGTGGAACGACGAGATGGTCAACGGCGCGAGCTGGAGCTTCAGCAAGAAGTCGTGTCCGGAACGGGGCTTCCCCGTGAAGTGCGAGTACGACGCCACGCACGTCCGAACGCAGAGCGACTGCTGAGGACGGCGTCCTGTCGTCGGACGGCGACGGATCGAAGTCGCGCTTTCACCCGGCGCCGTGACGGTGGCCGGATCGCCGGGTGAGTTCACGCCAGCTTCTCGACGTGATCGCGGACGTCGCGAGCCCAGTCGTCGAGGTTGGTCAAGGTCGACTGCAACAGACTGGGCGACGTGGAGACGGCCTCGATCTGGCGGCGGAGATGCTCGATGCCCCGGCGAATGCGGCTGCGCACCGTCGCTTCGGGGACGTCGAGCACGGCCGCGATCTCCGGGCCGCGCATGCCCTCGAAGTAGTAGAGCTCGAGCGCGACCTGGAAATTGAGGGGGATCCGGCGCAGCCCCTCGAGGAGGAGCTTGTGCTCGGCGCGCTTGGCCATGAGCGTGGATGCCGAGGGCGCGATCTCGTACAGGCTCTTCGACTCGAATTCCGACGCGTCGGCGACTCCACCGTGCTTTTGCCAGTAGCGGTAGAGCTGGTTGCGCGCGACCGCGAACATGTAGGTGCGGAAGCTGGCGATGCGATCGCGCCCCGCGACGCAACCGAGGAAGGTCTGCTGGACGAGGTCGTCCACCGCGTCGACGCCCTTGTTGCGAAAAAACCGGTACAGCGCACGAAAGTGTCGGTCGAACAGATTGGCCCCGGCCTTCTGATCGCCGGCCCGCCAGGCGTCGAGTAGCGCGTAGTCGTCGCTCATGCGCCGGCGCATCTTACCCCTGACCGGGTCGCCCTGGTGCATGTTTCGGCGGGCCCACGGTGGGGCGCCGTCGCCGACGGGTCGACGCGTCGCGAAACACATGCGCCAGACGCGTTCCGTTCTCGTTTTCCCCGAAATGCCGCTGCGCAACGGCGACGTTTCGGACGAGGGACGCCCATTCGGAGCTCGCGGGTCATCGGGAGACGTCACGGGAGTCCGCGGTCGGCGTCGACGCTGGCGAGGCGCGAGACCGAGGACGGGTCCGATACCTTGCTGGCAGGGCATCGGTTCGACATCCCGTGCAACGCCGCCTCCGTCGGTGCGGGCCCCGGTCGGGGGCGAGACCCGAGGAACGTCGGGCATCCTCCGAGCGTCGAGCAACGCCGGCAGCATTCGACGGAAAACGATGTCGTCGCCTCGCGGGACGTTGTTCCCGATGCCGGTTAGAACTCGTCGGCGTGGGCCTCGAGCCACTCGGTGACCGCGCGGCGTTCCGCGTCCGTGGCCGTGCCGCTGCGCTCGAAGGCCTCGCGGGCCGAGCGCATGACCTCGACCGCCCTGGGTCTGCTCCCCCGATCCCACAGCAGCGGTCCGAGGGCGAGCGCGACCTGCCCCCGGAGCAGGGGATCGCCCTCGGTGCCCTCGCCGATCAACGTCCACGCGTGCTCGAGCGCCTCGTGGGCGGCGGCCGGATCCCCCAGCTCCAAGAGCGAGCGGCCCTCGCCCGCCAGCGCGTAGGCCAGCACCGGATGATCGGCGCCAAACAGCGTCTCGATCATGGACTGAGCCCGGCGATGCTCGGCCAGCGCCGCGGCGAAGTCCTTCTTCGCGAACAACACGTTGCCCAGGTTGATGTGGATCGAGGCGGCCTGCGGCGACTGGTCGCCCAGGCCTTCTTCGAGGCGCGCCAGGTTGGTGCGGTGATGCGCCTCGGCCTCCGCGAGATTGCCGGCGCGCTCGGCCGCGTTCGCCAGCCCGTTTCGGGCGGCGATGCTGTAGCTGTGCGCGGGGCCCAGCGTGCGTTCGAACCCCTCGAGCGCGACGCGGTGCAACGCGCTCGCCGATGCGTGGTCGCCACGATGATAGGCGACGAGCGCGAGGCCGTTGATCACGTTGAGGGTATCGGGGTGATCGGTCCCGTACTCTCGCTCGAAGATGGCCCGGGCGCGCTCGAAATACTCCTGCGCTTCCTCGAGGTTGCCGCTGTCCTTCTCGATCAAGGCCAGGTTGTGCAGGTCGGCGGCATAGCCCACCGACTCGGTCCCCTCGAGGCGCCGCGTGAGCGCGATCGCTGCCATCTGCTCGCGTCGGGCGTCCTCGAGACGGCGGTGCGCGCCGTAGACCGCCTGCATGGTGCTGTGCAGCTCGGCGGCCGCGCGCATTTCGGTCTGGCCGCGTCGCTTCAACAGGGCCTCGGCGAACCGACCCCACCGCACGGCGTCGTTCAGCCGCCCCAACTGCGTGCCCACCACCCAGCACAGCTCGATTCGCGCGCCGAGGACGACGACGTCGTGCCCCAGCGCTTCGGCGATCAGCGCCGCGTCTTCGAGGATCGGTTCGGCGGCTTCGGAGCACAGGAACCCGATCACCTTCGCCAGTGCCT
>CAZYSW010000005.1:13532-26899 GCA_964650105.1 uncultured Nannocystaceae bacterium | reverse complement strand
GGGGTTGCCGGCCCGCTGTTCGAGCCGCCCCTGCACCAGCAAGGCCTCGGCCAGGACGGGTGCGTAGCCCAACGTGCGAGCCCGAGTGGCGAGATCTCGCGCCAGCTCCACGCCCGACGCATAGCGCCCGGCGACCTTGAACGCCTCGGCCATGGCGATGTCCGCCCGAATGATGTCCACCGATTCGCTCTGGTCCTCCGTGGGGGGATCGAATGGATGCTGCAGCGCCACCGTGTCGGCGCAGTCTTCGAGGTCGGGGAGGGCGTCGAGCGCTCCGGCGGCATCGCGGACGTTGGACGCGTCGGTCTCGGAGAGCACTCGGGAAAGCGCCTCGAGCTCCACGAGCTTGCGGTCCAGACAGGCCATCCGCAGATCGAGGAGCGTCGCCGACTGCTCTCCTCGGACGTGCGTCGCCATGCAGGCCTCCGTGCGTTGGCCGATCCAGGCATCGGACCACGCGTCGATGGCTTCGACGACCCGCACCGCCAGCGTTTCGCCGTAGCCCATGCCGGTGGCGCGCAACGCCTGCGCCACGGCCTGTCGCCGGGCGCTGCTCCATGCGTCGCCGAGGCGACTTCGCGGCACCGTACAGAGCTCCGAAGGATCGCGTCGCCAGGTCCAGGCCCCGATCCCCGTGGCGGCCACCACCGCCAGCGTCCCGAACCGTCGCCAGGTCCGCTTCGGATCGTGTTGCAGCGCGCGCAAGAGGTCCGACAGCGACGGCCAGCGATCCTCGGGCCTTCGGGCCAGCCCGCGCTTGACGGCGGCGCGGATGTGCCGGGGGAGCCCCTGCAGCGCCTCGGGCTCGTCGAATCGGCCCGACATCACCTTGCGCGCATACGACGGATAGCTCTCCTCCCGGAAGGGACGCTTGCCGGTCAGCGCCTCGCAGATCACCAGACAGAACGCGAACTGATCGGCGGCCGGTCCCACCTCTTCGCCGCGGTGTTGCTCGGGCGCCATGTAGGCGGGCGTGCCCATGACGACACCGGTTAGGGTGAGATCGACGTCTTGGTCGGCGGCCGGTGTCGACCGGCCCTCGTCGTCCTTGGAGGCGACGGCGCGGGCCAGACCGAAGTCCGTGACGCGCGCCCGAGGCTTGCCGTCCTGATCGAACGAGGTGAGGACGTTGTCCGGCTTGAAGTCACGGTGCACGACGCCGGCCGCGTGTGCAGCGGCCAGGCCACGTCCGCAGTCGAGCAAGAGCGCCAGCGTTTCTCGCAGCGGTCGCGGCTTGCTCAGCCATCGCGTGAGCGTGCCCCCCTCGACGAACTCCATGGCGATGAAGACCTGCTCGTCGACCATGCCGACGTCGTGGACGGCGACCACGTTGGGATGGTCCAGGCGCGCCATGGCCTGCGCCTCGCGGAGCAGCCGGGCCCGGCCCTGGGTCGACCCGGCGCGCTCCTGTCGAACCAGCTTGATCGCGATCTTGCGGTCGAGCTCGGGGTCGTAGGCCGCGAACACCTGACCCATGCCGCCGGCCCCCACCGCTTCGAGGATCACGTACCGATCGAGCTTGGGCGGTGCGGTGTCCACCACCGCCTCGCCGAACAGCTTGCGCCGGGCGGCCTGTCGCACCGCCGCCGTCTCCAGCCCCTCGACGTCCTCGGCCGACGGCTCTGCCGCGGGGGCGGGCAGGGTGTCATCGTGGGGCGAGAGGGCCACGGCGGCGATGGTAGGGCGTCCGGACCGGTTCGCGGATCGCGGCGGCGGACCGCGGCGTTTCGCGGCGATTTCGGGATCCAAGCCCGGCCCCTGCCTCGACGCGCGCCACCACGAGCGACGCGCGCGGACCGTGGAGGTCCGGCCGCCGCCGGGGCTCGGTCTTCGGCCGCGACCCTCGGACGGCGACCCGGATCAGTCGTGCATGCGCACGTACTCGAAGTCGATCGGGCGGCCTTCGATGCCCTTGCGGGGCGGAGCGATCCAGTTGGCGAACTTACCCGGCTCGTAGCACGGCTTCATGATCGACAGGAGGTAGGCGTTGTCCTCGGGAACGAGCAGCCACTTGGACTTGTTGGCCTCGAACTCCTGCGGGGTGACCAGGTTGCCCTGGGGATCGAAGGTGTAGTCGGCGTACACGCCCTGGTGCCGGTGGAACCGGCGGCTGGGCAAAGTGAGGCGCTGCTCGATACCGGCCGCCTCCAGGATCGCGTTCCACTTGGCGAGCGCACGCTCGCAGTCGCGCACGTACGCGTCGCGAAGGACCTCGTTCATCGCGTTGCGAAGGGGGACTTCCTTCTCGACCAGGACACCGTTTTCGACCAGCGGGATCCTGTAGGTGCCGTCGAGGGCTTTGTGGTCCTCGTAGTTGTGCTCGCGGAAGCGACCCTTGAGCCCCGCGGCGAAGAAGTTGGAGGCGTTGCTCGAGACCTCGCCGCCGAACAGATCGAGGCTGTAGGTGTACCAGTAGTTGATCGTCCGCTGGATGAGATCGAGGTCGATCCCTCCTTGGTTGCGCACGTCGCCGTTGGGATCGAGCTTTTGGAGCTCGGCCGTGCGCTGGATGATTCGCCCCATCCCGGTCTCACCCACGAAGAGGTGGTGGGCCTCTTCGGTGAGCATGAACTGGGTCGTCCTGGCCAGAGGATCGAAGCCACCTTCGCTCAGGGCGGCGAGCTGATACTTGCCGTCCCGGTCGGTGAACATGGTGAACGCGAAGAACGACAGCCAGTGATCGCAGGGCTGGTTGAACGCCCCCAGGATGCGCGGCTTGTCGGGGTCTCCGCTGCGCCGCTGCAGGAGCTCCTCGGCCTCGTCACGACCGTCGCGACCGAAGTACTTGTGCAGGAGGTAGACCATGGCCCACAGATGCCGCCCCTCCTCGACGTTCACCTGGAACAGGTTGCGGAGGTCGTACAGGCTGGGGGCGGTGTGCCCGAGCAAACGCTGCTGCTCCACGCTGGCGGGCTCGGTGTCGGCCTGCGTCACGATGATCCGGCGCAACGCGTTGCGGTGCTCGCCGGGCACCTCCGTCCAGGCCGGCTTGCCCGAGTCGTCACCGCACTTGATGATCGCTTCCGACTCGTCGCGGGGCGCCAAGAAGATGCCCCAGCGATACTCGGGCATGCGCACGTAGTCGTAGTTCGCCCAGCCGCCGCGTTCGACGGACACGGCGGTGCGCAAGAACACCGGCTTGTCCTCGAAGTCGGTCGGCCCCATGTCGTGCCACCACTCGAGGTAGCTGGGCAGCCACTTCTCGAGGGCGCGCTGGAGCTTGGGGTCGCTGGAGAGGCCGACGTTGTTCGGGATCTTGGCGCTGAGGTCGACGGTGGTCGTGGTCATGGCTTGCTCCGTGGAGACGATCTCGTGGGGATCACACGCGGTTCCAGTCGAACTGGGGGCGCTCGGGACGTCCGTACAGGGTGAGCGCACCTTCGGGCCCCGTGGCGTTGGGGCGGATGAAGATCCAGTTCTGCCACGCGGACAGACGGGCGTAGATCTTGCTCTCGGGGGTCTCGGGCCCGGGGAAGCGAAGGTTCTGCTCCATCCCGGTCAGGGCGTCGGGGGACAGGCTCACGCGTTCTTCCACCGCGATGCGAATGTCGTCGTCCCAGTCGATGTCGTCGAGCAGGACGGTGACCAGGCCGGCTTCGTCGGCCGCTTCGGGGTCGAGCAGCTCGCGGTGGCCGGCCAGCGCTTCCAGCTTGTCCGCCTCGCCGAACAGGCGGGCGGCGAGCCGCGTCAGGCCGGTGTTCATCAGCAGGGCGCCCTCGTTGAGGTCGGTCAGGCCCACCTTCACCGGCTCGTCCGGATCGTCGAGGAGGTAGAAACGATCGGACGCCAGCGCGAGCTCCAGGAGGTTGCCCGCGAACGCGGTGCCCCGATCGCCGAGGGCGAAGAACGACCGGCTGGTGTTGTCCATCCGGCGCAGAACCCGACCCATGTGCAGGAGGACCTCCCGGACGAACCAGTGGTCGCGCGCCGCCACCAAGGCCGCGTCGTGCCGCTGGACGGTGGCCGCGTCGCCGACCGCTCGGACCAGGACCAGGCCGATGTGCGGCAGGTTCACCCGCAGGTGCAAGAGCGCGTCGTCGAGCTCGCGATAGGCCCGTAACGCCCACATGGTGTCCCCGGCCTGGTGGATGACCGCCGCCCCCTTCTCGAGCAACGCCACGTCGTCGGCGGAGGGGCCGGTGATGGTGAGGTTCGCGGTACGAGCGTCGGAGTCCCAGGTGAGCTCCACGTATCGGTACCGCCGGCCGTGGTCGGTCACCTCCGGATCGAGCGCCGCGAGGGGGACGCCCTTGCGCTCGCCGGGGGGCAGGTTCTCGGCCGCGTGCTCGGCCAGGGCCTTGGCGCGCTCGAGCACCTTCTCGTCGAATTTCGAGCGGGGGAACACCGCGTCGACCAGCCCCCAGTCCACGGCCTTCTTGCCGCGGATGCCCTCGGCGGTGGTGGAAAAGACGTCGGCGCGGTCGCGACGGACCTTGCGCTTGTCCACCAGCCGGGTGAGCCCACCCGTTCCGGGCAGCACGCCCAAAAGCGGCACTTCGGGGAGGCTGACGGCCGAGTTGCCGTCGTCCTGCAGGTAGATCTCCTTGCAGGCCATCGCCAGCTCGTAGCCGCCGCCGGCCGTGGTGCCGTTGCAGGCCGCCACCCAGATCTGCTGGCTCGATTCGGTGGCATCCTCGATCTCGCAGCGAGTCTCGTTGGTGAACTTGCAGAAGTTGACCTTCCACGCGTGGCTCGAGCTGCCGAGCATGTGGATGTTGGCGCCGGCGCAGAACACCCGATCGCTGCCGGAGGTGAGCACGACGACGCGGACCTCCGGGTGCTCGAAGCGCATGCGCCGAACGATGTCGGCCAGCTCGATGTCGACGCCGAGGTCGTAGGAGTTGAGCTTGAGCTCGTAGCCCTCCCGCAACGGCGCGCTCGGATCGACGTCCATGGCCACCCGAGCGATCGGGCCGTCGAAAGACACCTTCCAGTGGCGATAGCGGGACGGGTCGGTCGCGAAGTCGACGGGTGGTGGCGTTCGATCGGTGCTCGTCTTGGACGTGGCAGCCTGGTCCATGGTCACCCGACAAACTAGCAGCCAATTCTGGACCGGAACGTGGTCCAGGGGCAGTCGGGCGCAATGCGTGTCGTGTGGACTCGCACGATTGCGCCGCGGTCGAGTGCGACCCGTGACGAGACACACGATGCAATCGTGTGTGGGCGCACGACGCATGGCGCCGCCGGCGTCGGATCGAAACGTCGCTGGGCGAAACCGGACGATGGTCAGAGCTTGTCTCGCAGCGCGCGGAACTTGTTCTTCAACTCGCCCAACACGTGCTGCAGTTGCTCGGCCGCCGTGTCCGTCGCTTTCTCGAGCTGGGACTCGGCGTTCGCGAGCTGAGGCTGGAGCTTCTTCCAGGCGTTCTTGGCCTCTTCTTTGGCTTCCTTGGCGTGCGCGCCGAGCTTGTCGGCGATTTCCGAGCCCATCGCCTTGAGCTCGCCCAGCGTCGCCTCCAGTTGCTTGCGAAGGTCCGAGCGCGTCTCGGACTTCGCTTCTGGCTTTTCGGAACCTTCGGTCATGGCCAAACCTCTCGCCCCTTCATTGTATCGCACTAGCCGCGACCCACCAGCCAACACAGGACCTCGACGTGATTGGTCTGAGGCAGGGTGTCGAACGCCCGCGCACCGATGAGGCGATAGCTGCCCGCCGACCCGGTGAGGCGCCGCAGGTCCTCGGTCAAGGACGCGGGGTTGCAGCTCATCAGGTGCAGGCGCGGAGCCCGGAGTCGATTCAGTTGCTCGCACACCGTCGGTCCTAGCCCGCCGCGCGGCGGGTTGGCGACCACCAGATCCGCGAGCCGATGTTCGTGGTGAGGGTCGGCGAGGATGGCGGCGAGGAACTCTTCGACGAGCTGGGGCTGAATGCCCAGCGCCCGCGCGCTCTCCGGGTACGACTCGCACGCCGAGACGACCTCGAAGTGTCGCTGCAAGAGGCCCGTGGTGATGCCCGCACCGGCGTAGAGATCGAGGGCCACGCGACCGTGGGGATAGCCGCCGGCGGGCACCCGGACCAGGTCGCGGTAGGCGAGGGCCGCGGCCATGGGGTTGGGCTGCAGAAACCCCTGCGGGCCCACGTGGACCTCGATGCCCGCCAGCGTGATGGGCAGGCTCTGCCGCCCCCACAGCGGGCGCAGCCCGATGCCCCGCATGTCGTTGCCGCGCCCGGCGTTCACCGCCCAGGCCACGCCGACCGGCAGCTCGAGTCGAGACGCGAGCTCGTGCACGCCGCGGGACAGCGGGTCGGCGGTGATCAGTGCGACCAGAACGTTGCCGCGCCCATCGGTCTTGAACCAGGCGTAGCGAAGGTCGCCTTGCTCCTCGGTCTCGTCGAAGGGCTCGATCCCCAGCGCGTTGGCGACCTGCCGCACCTCCTCGGCGCACGCCACGATGTCGGGATGATCGACGAGGCAATTGGTCATGTCGGCGACGTTGTGGGTGCCTCGCATCCAGCTTCCCAGGATCACGTCGCCCGCCCGGCCGCCGAACACGCGCTTGCTGGACCAACGGTAGTGCAGGCCGACGTCGTCGACCGCCACGAAGCGGTCGACGTGGATCCCCCAGCGCTCGGCCAGCTCTCGCTTCTTGAGCTCGCGCTGGCTGGTGGGGTCCATGTCCATGACCGGACAGCCCGTGCACCGGCCGTGCTGGGCACACGGTGCGCCGCGGCGACCGGGGTGCTCGTTGCGCCGCACGACGACCGAGCCGTGCGCCCGCGCGCGTTGCTTGCTCACGTAGTCGAGCGCGACCTCGCCGGTCTCCCCCGGAAGCAGGCCCGCCACGTGGACCTCGAACGACCCCACGCGGCCCACACCATCGCCGTGCCGAGACAACGATTCGGCCAGCACGGTGATGGTGTCGCCGGGCTTCATGTCCGCTCCACGACCATACCCAGGTTCGCGAGATCGTTGAAGTACTCCGGATAGGTCTTCCCGACGCAGCCCGGGTCTCGGATCGCGACGTCGCCGACCAGGGAGAATGCCATCGCCATGCGGTGGTCGTCGTAAGTGTCGATGGTGACGCCCGGGCGCGGTCCGTCGGGCGGGGGCTCGATGGTTAGGCCGTCCGCCTCCTCGACGACCTGCGCTCCGAGCTTGCGGAGCTCGGTCGCCGCCGCCGCCAACCGGTCGCTCTCGTGGTGACGCAGGATGCCGACGCCGGTGATCCGCGTCGGCCCCTCGGCGAACAGCGCCGTCACGGCGAGGGTGAGGGTCATGTCGGGCATGTCCGACAGATCGACCTCCTGTCCGCGCAGCGGTCGGCCGCCGGTGACCGTGGTCGAGGTGGCCGTCTGGCTGACCGCGGCACCGAATCGTTCGAGGACGTCGGCAAACGCGGCATCGCCCTGCAGGCTCTGTTCACCGAGATCGAGGATGGTCGTCGTGCCTCCGTGAATCGCGGCGAGGGCCAGAACGTACGAAGCGGCGGATGCGTCCGGCTCGACCCGGTACTCCCGGCCCTGCAACGGACGCGGCTCCACCTCCAGGACGTCGTCCTCCGACCATCCCGCCTCTCCCCCGAACGCGCGGATCAGGGCCAGCGTCATGTCCACGTACGGGCGGGCCGGCGTGCCTTGCTCGAGCACGATGCGCAGCGGGAGTCGGGCCAGGCAACCACCGAGCAAGAGCGCGCTGACGAACTGCGAACTCGCCGGGCGCTGCAATCGCAGCTCGCCGCCCTCCAGTCCCGCGTGCGGACCGACGACGACCGGCAGGTGTCCCTCGCGTTCGGTGCACACGATCTCGGCGCCGAGCTGGCGCAGGGCGTCGACGAGGGTCGACATCGGCCGCTCGCGCATGCGCTCGGTCCCGTCGAGGCGGGCCTGGGCGGGGCTCGCGGCGAGGACGGCCAGGATGAATCGGGCGACGGTGCCGGCGCAGCCGACGTGCAGCTCGGGCGGAGGGTCTTGCGGGGGCAGCGGGCCGCCGACGCCCTCCACCAGGAGCGCATCGTCATCCACCGTGATGGAGACGCCCAGGGCTTCCAGGCATCGGCGCATGTGACGGGTGTCGTCGGCGTCCAGCCATCCGACGAGCCGAGAGGGCCCTCGCGCGATGGCGGCGAGGAGCAGCGCGCGATTGGTGATGCTCTTGGAGCCGGGTGGACGCAGTCGGCACTCGAAGCGTCCGGGTCTGCGCAGGCGAATGGTCTCCATGGGCCAGGCAAAGTATCCCAAGGGTGACCGTCGATCTTCCGAACCCCGGATTTCGGGCGTTCTGGCGCGTTTCGAGCCCTCGTTCGGCTGCGTGGCCGATGGAGGCGAATGGCGCTTCGCGGATCGTTCGGGGTCGCTGCGACCCCGCGTCACCGAGCGCAGCGTCCACCGGACACGCTTCGGCGGGAGCGAGGGGCGGGCGCAGACGACGTCGCCGTCGGGCTCGCGCGTCGACCCCACGACGGGTCGACCGAGGTCGGGTGTGGCCCCGACGATGCCTCGCCGTGGGCGCGGGCCGCTCCGGCGAGGCCGCTGCACGGTCTTGCCGACGACCGGCGGCGCCCCGAGGACGGCGAGTGGTCAGGCGAGTTGGACGTCGGTCTCGAACTCTCGGGTCACTCGCCGAGCCTTGGTGTCCACCATGAACACGCGGGCCTTGCCGGTGTGACCGTCGAATTCGGTGAGGAGCCAGATCTCGATCGCCCAGCGCTCGGTGTCGGCCATGCACGGGGGTGCCCAGCCGATGACGACGGGGCCACCGAGCCCGTCGGTGCGTCGCGACGCGGCCGCCCGCTTGTAGCCCGGGTTTTCGCGCACCGTCTGCACCGCCAGCTCGGCCACCGAGGGCGGCACGTGCTTGCGCCAGTTGCTGAGGAACCGGAAGTCCTCGAACTGCGTCGCACCCGGGCGCAAGACCGCGACATAGCTCTCGCTGGCCTCGATCTCCGCATAGTCGGGCAGGTCGAACTCCGGGTACAGGTTCGTCTCGTCGATCTCCTCGTCGCGATCCTCGATGACCGCGTCCACGCGCTCGGCGGTCTCGCGGTCGTAGCTGGCCAGGATGCGGAGCAGCACGAACTCGCTGGGGATCTGATGGTCCCAGTCGAGAAGGACCCGCACGTGCGCGAAGTGGTTGTCGCCGAAGGCCGTCAGGTCGGGGAGGGCGGTGGCGAGCCGGCGGCGGGCCTCCTCGTTCGGTGCATGGCCCTGGTCGGTGATCCGCACGTGAACCTTGAGATCGTGCAGCAGAGCATGTCGTACGACGTCCTTGTCCGGCTTGCGATCCCCGTCGTTCACCTTGGTCACGCCACCTTTCCCGATCGCTGGTCGACCGCCAGGCGGAGTCGCTCGATCAAGGTCGAGACGGTCCTGGCCTGGAGCTTCAGGCTGGCGGGGTGAACCACCAACCGGCTCGTCACGTGCATGATGGTCTCGACCTCCGCCAGTCGATTCTGCCTGAGGGTCTCGCCGCTCTCCACCAGATCGACGATCTGATCCGCCAATCCGGTGAGCGCTCCCAACTCGACCGACCCGTACAGCGGAATGATCTCGGGTGCGATTCCCTTGCGCAGGTAGTGTCGATGCGTGAGGCGGGGGTACTTCGTCGCGACGCGGATCTGCATGCCGCGCCGCAGACGCGCCGGCCGTTCCAGGGGCTCGGCCACCGCCAGTCGGCATGCTCCGATGCCGAGATCGACCGGCTCGTACAGGTCGCGCCCCTGCTCCTCGAGGGTGTCTCGCCCCGCGATGCCCACGTCGGCGATTCCGTACTCGACGTAGGTCGGCACGTCGGCGGGTTTGACCAGGAGGGCCCGAAAACCACCCGGAAGGTCGAAGGTGAGCTTGCGGCTGTCGTCGTTGGCGATCGCGCTCACGTCGATCCCGGCGCGGTCCAAGAGCGGCAGGGCCTGGCGCAGGATCCTTCCTTTGGGCAGCGCAAAGCACAGGCCCTCTCCCAAAGGCGCGGGGTTGGGGCCCTCGTTCACGTCTGCATGGTACCCTCGGCGTCCTCCCGCGGACAGACCCCGGTCGAGGCGCCATCGGCCCAGGGGCGATTGGGCACCCTCGCGTCGGCAGTCCTCGCCACGGTCGGGTGTGGCGCCACCGGCTCGCCTGCGACGCGCCGTCGCACGCCGGGCGTGCTCGGGCCGAGACGATCGCCTCACCCGGAGCGGTTTTGGTCGGCGGGCGACCGTGTCGCGCCCGGGCTGCGCTGCGCCGACCCGTCGGGCTCGATCGCGCCCCTTCGCGTCACCCATCGCACCATGGCGATGGCCAGCCCGGGAAGGCCGAGCGCGGCGACGAGGGCCAGACCGTGCCGGTCGGTGGTCGCCGCGAGGTCCCCCGCACCGGCGTAGGCGATCGCGACGAGCAGGTTGGCCCCGGTCGTCCATCCGAGGGTCGCGAGCATGCCGAAGCGACCCGCCCCCGCCGCGATGACGCTGGCCTCGGCGAGCACCGGCACCGGCCGAGCCACCAGCAACGCCGCGGCGCCGTACCGCCTCACCAGCGCGTCGAAGCGCGCGAGCGCGGGACCACCGACCAGGCGACGCAGCCCGGGTCGTCCGAACCCGCGCCCGATCGCCCAACCCAGCCAGCAACCGAGCGTCGAGCCCACCGCGATGGTCGCGACCCCGCCCCAAAAGCCCAGGCGCATCCCGGCCGCCACGGCCACCACGCTGGACGGCACCGGCAACAGCACGTCGGAGACCAGGATCCCGCCGAGCACCAACACGCTCGCGACGGTCGCATGCCGCTGCGAAAGCCATTGCATCACCCACCGCTCGATCGTCCCCCCGAACATCACGAACGGGAGCACCAGCATGCCCGTCAGGAAGACCGCGACGAGCACCCACCGCCCCACGGCCTGCCGACCCCGCGCCTCGGCCTGTCTCGTCTCCTCCAAGGCCGCCGACTCTACCAGGGCCGTGGCAGGGGAGCCCTCGACGAGACGGTGACGCAGACGACCTCGCATCGCGGGTTCGCATCGAGGATCTTCCGCGTCTCGTGCACGCGCTCTTGTTCACCCCGAGCGCATGGCGGGCCGTCGGCCGTCGCGAAGCGCGTTCACGCCGGCCGTGGACACGGCGACGGGCACGCCCCCCCATCCACCGCATTCTCGAATGCGACGTGCATCGGTGGCGCGAACGCGTCGATACGTGGTCGGGGTCGACTCGGGCGGACCGAGGCCGGGATGAACGGGAAGAGATACCTCGGGGACATGCACGGGACGGTGTCGTCGTGGTCGTCGACGGTCGCCTTCCGTCCGCGAGCGTCGACGGGTCGTGCGAGGTGACGGACGGAAGGCGGTGATCGGGGTTCGGGCAAGCTCGTCGTCCGAGGTGGGTTTGACAGGGGGGTGGGCGCGGTCAGGCTGCGATCGTGGGGGGCCGCGTGGCGGTCGAACGGGCCTTGTCGACGGCCTTTCGGGCGTGCACGGGCGGGGAGGGTTCCGACGGAGGCGCGCCCCCGCGCCTGCGCGCGGCGATGTACGACGCGCTGTTTCCGGGGGGCGCCCGGCTGCGGCCGCGGCTGGTCGTCGAGGTGGCGCGGGCCTGTGGCACTCCGGCGACGGCGATCGTGGAGGCCGCGGCCGCCGCCGTGGAGATGGTGCACTGTGCCTCGCTCGTTCACGACGATCTGCCGTGCTTCGACGACGCGGCGGTTCGACGCGGACGGCCCGCGGTGCACCGTGGCCACGGCGAGCCGCTCGCCGTGCTGGTGGGGGACGGCCTCGTCGTCGCTGCCTTCGAGACGTTGGCCCGCGGTTTCGCGGGCCGGCCCGATCGTGTCGGGCAGGCCATCGAGATGCTGGCGGCCGGTTTGGGGCCGCGCACCGGTCTGGTCGCGGGGCAAGCGTGGGAGTCCGAGCCGCACCCCGATCTCGGGGCCTATCATCGGGCGAAGACGGCCGCGTTGTTCGAGGCAGCCGCCCGGCTGGGCGCGCTGGCTGCCGATGCAGCGCCGCAGGCCTGGGCATTCCTGGGTCGATGCCTGGGCGAAGCCTTTCAGATCTTCGACGATCTGCGCGACGTCACGGCCCCGGCCGAACCCCTGGGCAAGCCGATCGGGCGCGACGCGGCGCTCGGTCGACCCAACGCCGTGCTCGCGCTCGGCGAACGTGGTGCTCGCGAGCGATTGCGTGACCTCCAGCGTCACCTGCACGAGGGCATCCCCGACTGTCCGGGCCGCCGCGCGTTTCGAGCCTGGCTCGTCGCGGAGTGCGAGCGCCTCGGGGGCGTCCGTCCTCTCCCTGCGTCGGATTCGACCGGGGCGTGATCCCGCGAGCAGCCAACGCCGCCGGCAGGTCCGGAAATCGGCGGATTCGAGCCCCAATCGGCCCCAGGGAGCCTTCCCCCGCCATCGGAGGCGCGCTCGCGACGGTGAGGCCAAAAAAAACGACGAGGACCGTGAACCGATCCGGGCCTGCGGCGGCCAAGAGAGAGGACGGCCTTCGCCGCCCCCTCCCTCATCCCCCCCGGGGGGAGGCCGTCCAGGTGAGCATCATGACCAGAGCGCGTGCCCTGAGGCAGGTCGGCCTGCTGTTGACGGTATTGCCCGGCTGCGGGGAGATCCGCGGCGACGAGATGGTGCCCGTCGACCCGACCGAATCCGCGGTCGGCACCGACGACGGTGGTGGCGACGGCGTCGAGCCCGGGGACAAGCTGGACGTCGGCGGTGGAATGCCCGGCGGAGGCGATTCCGAAGGCGGAGGGCCGGCCACGTGCGCCGAGGCCAACGAAAAGCTCGGCAGCATCGGGTGCTCGTTCGTCGCGGTCGATCTGCCCAACGTGTGGGCGCACAGCATCCTCAACCCTCCCGACACCGCGATCCCTGCCGAGCAGCAGTTCGCGCTCGTCGTGGCCAACGCGACCTACCAGCAGCCCGCGACGGTGACCGTGACCCTCGAGGGGCAGATCGTGGACATGGCCGTCGTCGCCGTCGGTCAGATGCACACGTTCCAGCTCCCGCGCAACGACATCGACGCGCAGACCTCCACCACCAGCGGGACGGCCTTCCTGGTGGAGAGCGACGTGCCCATCGTCGCCTACCAGTTCCAGCCGCTCGACAACCTCCCGCCTCCGTATTCCAACGACGCCTCGCTGCTGTTTCCCACCCACACCTTCGGCACCGAATACGTCGCGACCACCAGCTATGCCACCGCGATGACGGTCCAGAACGGGCCGACCTATCCCGTCAACATCGGGTCGTTCGTCAGCGTGGTGGCCATCGAGGATGACACCGTCGTCGACGTGTACCCCACGGCGCCGTTGGCAGGATCGCCCACCACCAAGGGGGTGACGCTGCAGCGCGGTCAGGTGCTCGACGTCATCGGCGACGGCGGCACCGAGGACGGACAGGGCAACTTGTCGGGCACCCGGGTGTCGTCGAGCAAGCCCGTGGCCGTGTTCTCGGGCAACGTGGGGGCGCA
>CAZYSW010000005.1:0-13522 GCA_964650105.1 uncultured Nannocystaceae bacterium | reverse complement strand
CGGGTGCTGCCTCGATCACGTCGAGCACCAGATGTTGCCGATGGACGCCTGGAGCGACGCTTATCTGGCCGTTCCGCCGCCGCGCTACGACGGCAAGACCGACGAACGTTCGGTGTACCGCCTGATCGGGGCGTTCGACGGCACCAACCTCGAGTACCAGCCCGCGCCGCCCGCCGGCGCACCGACGACGATCGACGCCGGCGAGGTCGCCGAGTTCATCGCCGAAGGGCCCTTCGTGATCACGGGTGACCAGCCGTTTTCGCTGGTCGAGTTCCTGTTCAGCAACGGCAGCCTCGGGTACGGCGCGGTGCCGGGCGATCCGGCGATGTGGGTCGTGCCACCCGTCGAGCAGTTCGAGAAGAGCTACGTCTTTCTCGCGCCCCAGGGCTACGACGCCAGCTTCGTCACCGTCGTGGGGCGGGCAGGCAAGACGATCTTGCTCGACGGCGAGCCGGTCACCGGGCAGTTCGTCATGACCGGAACGCTGGAGGGCATCAATTACGCGCACATTCACCGGAAGATCCATCCGGGGTCGCACACCATCGAATCCGACGAGCCGATCGGCATCGCCGTGTTCGGCTACGGCAAGGACGTCAGCTACGCGTATCCGGGCGGCAGCGGGATCCGTAAGCTCTACACACCACCGCCGCCGCCAGAGGGTTGAAGTCATGCGTTACGGGGCAATCACGACGATCGCCGCGCTCTTCCTGGTGGGATCGAGTGGCGGATGCGCGAAGAATCCGGACACCGATGGGATCTTCGGCTCCGGCACCGAGGGTGCAAGCACCGCCGGGTCCGAGGGCGACGACACCGAGGATCCGGTCGCGGGCACTGACGACGAATCCGACTCGGATGGTGGCGGAGACTCGGGGCCCGGAGGGAGCGGGGCCACGCCGGCGACGTGCGGCAACGGAGTCGTCGAAGGGGCCGAGGAGTGCGATCAGAACGCCTTCGGCCTGCTCACCTGCCTCACCTACGGGTTCATGGCCGGCACGTTGGTGTGCCAGGACGACTGCACGGTGTCCACCGATCAATGTCTCGCCGAGACGGTGTGCGGCGACGGGGTGGTCTCGGGCCTCGAGGAGTGCGAGCCGGGCGACCTGCAGGGCGAGACGTGCGAGAGCCTGTCGCTGGGCGAGGGCGAGCTCGGCTGCTCGGCCGACTGCACGTTTTCGGCCGCCGAGTGCTCCTGCAAGGGCAAGGGCGAATCCTGTGCCTACAACCCGGCCGATCCGACCGATCCCGGCGGGTGCTGTCCCGCGGGGTTCAAGGGCAACGAGAAGGGCATCTGCCTGACGATCCCCTTCTCGTACTGCGAGTGACTCCGACGCGCGCGGGGTCACACCGGTGCGCGCACGGGCGCACCGAGCTCGGCGTCCGACACCTGGGCCCACCGGCGCAGGTGACCGAGGGTCTGCTCGGCGAGCGCCGGTGGAGCCGAGATCTCGCGCATGCAGGCCGCGAGCGCGGCCCGGGCTCGAGACAACCGGCTCTTGACGGTGCCCGACGGGATGTCGAGCGCCTCCGCGATCTCGGCGACGGGGAGATCTTCCCAGTAGTAGAGCTCGAGGACGATCTGCAGGTCGAGCGGGATCCGACGCATCGCCTCGACCAGGATCCGGGTCTCCTCGTGGCGCGCCATGATCCGGCTCGGGGACGACTGCAGCTCGTGCAGCGACATCGCCTCCACCTGCATGGCGCGATCGTGCCGCCCGAGCTTGCGAAAGTACCGAAGGAGCTCGATGCGTGCGGCGCCCAGGAGGAAGCCGCGAAAGCTCGCACCGTCCCGGACGCGGTCGCGCCCTTGCACGCACGCGGTGAACGTCGACTGGATCAAGTCGTCCGCCACGTCGGCGGGCAACTTGCGGGTGAAGAACCGATGCAGCACGTCGAAGTGACGGCGCACCAGGGTGGTTCCAGCATTCTGGTCACCCCTCCGCCACGCCTCGAGGAGGTCCGCATCGAGCTCGTCGGATCCGCGCACGACCGCACCCCAGCGTGCCACGAATGGCGCCAGCACGGCCAGCAGGAGGCGGGGAGGGAGGTGGCTGTCATCGATTCGGGGCTGGCGTTACCATGCGTTGGCGCGGCTGGTGCGCGCATTTGGGTTGGAACGCGGCGATGCCTGGCTCGACGACGGACGATTCGCGGCTGACCGTGCGCCTGCGCGCCGGAGACCCCTGCGCGGATCCAGTGGCGGCGCGCCTGAGCCTCGCACGCGTCGAGCGGGGCCTGTTCGGCCGGACGGAGAACCCCTCGGTCGAGCATTACGAGATCCTGGGAACCATCGCCGCGGGCGCGATGGGTACCGTGCTGAAGGCGCGAGACCTGCGCCTCGAGCGGACCGTCGCGATCAAGATCATGAACACCGGGTCGGGGCTCGCTCACCCGGCGGTCACCGAAGCGCTCGCCCGGGAAGCCAAGGCCCTGGCGCGGCTCGCCCATCCCAACGTGGTGGCCATTCACGACACCGGCGAGCTCGCGCCGGGCCATCCCCTCCTCGGCGACTCGGAGGACGCGGCCGTCTATCTGGTGATGGAGTACGTCGAGGGTCCCACCCTCGCCCAGTGGCTCGCGGCCGAGCCTCGTTCGATCGAGGCGATCGTCGAGACGTTCTGTGCGGCCGGGCGAGGGCTGGCTGCGCTGCATGCCGCGGGCCTGGTGCATCGCGACTTCAAGCCCAGCAACGTGGTCGTCGGGACCGATGGGCGGGTCCGGGTGGTCGACCTCGGCCTGTCGCGCTTCGTCGCGGCGGACGAAGGCGCCTGGTCGCGCACCGACCCCGTGCCGGTGGCCGCGGGCAGGTCGGCCACGGTCGAGTCGAGGATCGAAGGGACGCCGGCGTACATGTCCCCCGAGCAGCACCGAGGGGCAGCGCCCGACGCCCGCTCGGATCAGTTCTCGTTTTGCGCCGCGCTCCTCGAGGCGCTGGCCGGGTCGCGCACGTTCCCCCAGACGACGTTGGAGGGGCTCCTCGAGGCCAAGGAGGCGAGCGCCGGGGTCGGCGAGAAGATCCGCCGGCTCCCCCGACACGTGGGGCTCGCGATCCAGCGCGGGCTGTCGCCGCGACCCGAGCATCGGTTCCGATCGATGCAGGCGCTGGTCGAGGCGTTGAACGCCGATCCTCGTCCACGTCGCAGGCGGATGCTCGCGATCGGGATCGGGGCGTGTGCCGTGGCGGGGATCGCCCTGATGGTGCCGGCCGATGCGTCCAGGCGGGAGGTCGAGGCGTGCAGCCGCAGCGACGCGTGGCTGCGCGGCATCTGGGATCCGACCACCCGCGCCGCGCTGGAGGCCGCCTTCTTGGGAACCGAGGTGCCGTATGCCGCGTCGACGTGGGCGGCGGTCGAGCACGAGCTCGACGACTACGTCGAGGCGCTCCGGTCCGCACGCACGCAGCGGTGTGAAGCGGATCTGTCGGCGAGCACGAGCCACCACGCGGCTGCGGACGGCCATGCGCCACCGAGCCAGACGTGCCTCGACCGGCGGGCCGAGGCCTTGCGCCAGCTCGTTCGCGTGCTCGAGTCGGTCGATGCCACCGTCTTGGACCACACGCCGGCCGCCGTGCAGGCGCTCCCTTCGCTCACCACCTGCGAGGACGAGCACGACGACCCCGGCGAGGGAGCGCCGACGCTGGTGGCCGAGCTGTACGGGGCGGTGGCGCGCGCTCGCGCCGAGCATGCGGCGGGGCGTTTCGAGGCGGCGGAAACCTACGCCCGCGCTGCGGTGGAGCGCGCGCGCGGCCACGCCCATGTCCGGGCCGAGGCCCGGGCGCTGCTGGTGCTCGCCGACACGCTGACCGCCCGAGGAGAGCTCGCCGAGGCGTCGCACCGCTACGCCGACGCGGTGCGACTGGCTCGCAAGCTCGGCGATCACGGGCTCGAGATCGAGGGCCGCGTGGGGGAGGGGCACGTGCGGTTGTCGCAGGCGCGCCACGACGAGGCCCGCAAGATCGTCGAGGAGCTGTACACCGTGCTGATGCGTCAATCGGTCAGCCCCGCCCTGCGGGCCGAGGTCTACTTTCTCGAGGGCCGCGTGATGGACACGTTGGGCGAGGATCGCCTGGCCGAGACTGCGTTCGAGCGCAGCCTGGCGGCCGCGGCCGAGGCTCCCATGGAGGATCGGCGGCTGCGGGCGCGCACGCTCATCGCCCTGGGTGCCGTCAAGGAAGCGCAGGCCGACTACGACGCCGCCGAGCGTTACCATCGCGATGCGCTCGCGCTCTGGGAACGGATCGCCGGGCCCGAGCACCCCCGAACGGCCGACGCCTTGACGGGCTTGAGCCTGGTCGCCTACCGCCGCGGCGATCTGGAGGGCGCGCGCGAGGGGTTGCTTCGGGCGTTCGAGCTGCGTAACGCCGCCTACGGCGAGGAGCACCTGCTCGTCGCCAGCACCCTCAACAACTTGGGCAGCCTGTCGCAGGCCGCGGGTGACCACGAACAGGCCAGGAAGGATCACGAGCGTGCACTGGCGCTGCGCGAGCGCATCCTCGGTCGCGACCACCCCAAGGTGGCGCAGTCCGCCAACAATCTCGGCACGCTGTTGCTCGACCTCGGCGACGTCGACGGCGCGCTCGCGCAGCACACCGCGGCGCTCCGGATCCGGGAGCGCGCCTTCGGATCGATGCACCCCTCGCTGGGGAGCTCGCTGTTCAACCTCGGTGCCGTGTACGAGCGCAAGGGCGATCTCGAACGCGCCGAGAGCTACTACCGCGACGCCCTCAAGATGTGGGCGGTCACGCTGTCGCCCGAGCACCCCTTCACTGCCGAGGCCTTGCACGCCCTGGGCCGGATCGCGCATGCGCGCGGCCGCGAGGACGAGGCTCGCGACCGCTGGCGCGAAGCCGAGCGCATCTTGGCCCACGCCGCCGTCCAGCCTCGACTGCTCGACGAAATCCGCGAGCACCTCGACAAGACCGCTCCCTGAGAATCGGGGCGCGCCGTAGGGGCCGAGGGGTGTTCGTTGCGGGGGGCGGATCGGGGCGGGCTGATTTCGGCGGGTCGGATCAGAAGAGGGGGTCGCCGGGTAGGTTCGAGGCCTGCCGGATCCAGCTCGCGAGGCGATCCTCGTCCCATTCGTCGTGTTCGTGAACGTGGAAGTAGCGGGTGTCCGGATGCTTGGACGCGACCGGAGGCGGGGGGACGAGGGCGCTACCCCGCAGAAACACCACCTTGACGTACTTCGTGAAGCAGTGAAGGCTGAGAAACCACCCCTGGCCCGCGACCCCGTAAAACGGAGAGTTCCAGCGGACCGCCTTGCGCACGCCGGGGACCGTGCGCTCGACGAGCGCATCCAGCCGGCGCCCGACCTCACGCTTCCACCCCGGCATGGCGGCGATGTATGCCTTCACCGGGGCATCGCCGTCGCCCTTCGCGATCTGGGGATTGCCCCCCGAAAGCAGGACCGGCTCGCCCGTCTTGGCCGAGGTAGACTTGCGGGAGGTCGTCTTGGCCGAGGTGGACTTGCGGGAGGTCGTCTTGGCCGCGGTGGACTTTCGGGAGGTCGTCTTGGTCGCGGTGGACTTTCGAGAAGTCGTCCTGGCCGCGGTGGGCTTGTGGGTGCTTTTCTCGGCTGCGGTGGTCTTGTTCGCCGCCGTCTTCGCGTCGGTCTTCCTCGCGCTGGCTTGGGTCGCTCGAGCTCCGGTGTTCCCGGAGACCGTCCTGCGAGCAGCTCGTGAGGTGCGAGAATCTTTGTTCGCGGAGGTCATCGTCTCGTGTGTCGGAGTCCGGTCATCGGGCCCGTCGGCTGGGTCCGGGAGCGCGGGCTCGACCGGAGGTCGTGCGCCGCGAGGGATCGGTACGATACCAGCAAAGGCGAAATCCGCGAGTGACGGGGCGTCACTGAGGCCGCCGTGAGGCCGCCGAGACCTCGGGCTCGACGCGCTCGGATCGGGCGTCGGCAAGCACCGTGCTCGCGGTCAGGCGCGAGCGCCGGATTGGCGTTCGATGCGGGCACCGAGGGTGCGGAGGCGGCGTTCGATCGCTTCGTAGCCACGGTCGAGGTGATACACGCGACGGATCTCCGTACGCCCATCGGCGACCAGGCCTGCCAGCACCAGGGAGGCGGACGCCCGCAGGTCGGTGGCCATCACCTCGGCGCCGCTGAGCCGGCACGGTCCGCGCACCACCGCCGCGTTGCCGGCGACGTGGATGTCTCCGCCCATGCGGCCCAGCTCGGGGACGTGCATGAAGCGATTTTCGAAGATCGTCTCGGTGATGAGGCTGCGTCCGCGGGCGCACAGCCCCAGCACCATGATCTGGGCCTGCATGTCGGTGGGGAAGCCCGGATAGGGGCGCGTGATCACGTCGATGGCCTGCAGGTCCTCGCGCCGGCGCACCCGTAGCCCCCCGGGCTCCACGCGGCACTCGACCCCCGCCTCCTGGAGCTTGCCGATGGTGGCGTGCATGTGATCGACGGGTGCGTCCTCGAGCAGGACGTCGCCTCCGGTGATCGCCGCCGCGACCGCCAGCGTGCCCGCCTCGATCCGGTCGGGCAAGATCGCATGGTCGACGCCGCGCAGCACGTCGACCCCCTCGATCTCGATGACCGAGGTCCCCGCCCCACTGATTTTCGCGCCCATCTTGTTGAGCACGGTGGCGAGCTCTTGCACCTCCGGCTCGCGCGCGACGTTCTCCAGGCGCGTCGTACCCTTGGCGAGCGTGGCCGCCATCATCACGTTCTGCGTGCCGCCCACGGTCACGGTGTCGAACACGAAGCTGCTGCCCCGCAGCCGATCGGCCCGCAGCTCCACGTACCCGTGCCGGAGCTCGATGTGCGCCCCGAGGGCCTCGAGCCCTTTGAGGTGTTGATCGATGGGGCGCGCCCCGATCGCGCACCCTCCGGGCAACGACACCCGCGCCCGACCGTATCGGGCCAGAAGCGGCCCCATCACCGTCACCGAGGCCCGCATGGTCTTGACCATTTCGTAGGGGGCCTCGAGCGATCCACGGGCCACGTGCGCGGGATCGATGGTCATGGTGCGCTCGCCCTCGACCGTGCATCCGAGCTCCCGCAACAGCCGGGCCATCGTCGCCACGTCCGACAGCACCGGCATGTGGCGTAGCGTGGTCGGTCCATCCGCGAGCAGGGCCGCGCACTGGATCAGCAAGCCGGCGTTCTTGGCCCCGTTGATGCGGATCGTGCCCTCGAGCGGCACTCCGCCTTCGATGACGATCTTGTCCATGCCGCCTAACGCTCCTCGGTGCCGAGCTCATTCCCGTCCGACGACGCTTCGTCGGTCTCGGCTGCGCGGTTGCGGTTGCGTCGCAGCTCGGGGGCGCGCGCGAGCGCGTCGACGGCTTCGGCCGCCGCCTGCACGACGTCGTCCGGGCGTTCCCAGCCCACGGTGGCCAGCGATCCCGGGCAAGCATCGATGGCGGCCATCGTCCACGTGCGCTCCACCGTCGTGAACCGACCGTCGGCGCCCAGCTCGGACGGCAAGCCGTGGTGGACGATGGCCTGCGCCCACACCGGACGTCCATGCCGCAGCGACACGAGCGCCCGCCGCTCGGTCCAGATCCCTTCCGCCAGCCCCCGGGCGGTGCTCGGGTCGGTGTGGCCGTCGCTCCATCGGCTCTCGACGAGCGCGTAAGGCTCCCCGCCCAGCGTATAGATCCCCGCCAGGGTCTCCCTCCACGACATCGTCACGCAGGCGCGATGGTGATTGTCGGGCCCCCCCGCGCCCGTGAGCGGATCGATGCACGCCGAACGATTGCACTTGCCCTCCACACGCAGGCCGCTCCAGTGCTCGCCGGTCGCGGTGAGGCGATCGGTCAGCCGGGGCCAGCCCAGGGCGAACGCATCTTCGATCGGGTCCCACGTCTTGGGCATGCACGCCGCGGTGGGGGCAGCCGGGCCCAAGAAGGTGCGGCTGGCGTAGACGTCACGGGTGACGCCGCGCTGCTCGGCCCGAACCCCGCGGTAGAACACGGTGGCGGTGGAGATGCCAGGCGGCACGCTCCGCCGGTCGTTTCGGGGCAAGCTCCCGATCGCCAGCACCGACGTGGAATCGGCTTCGAACTTCAGGTCGGGCTCGTACTCCGTCTCGATCCGGTACACCCACGGGCACGCGTCGTCGAACGGCTTCCAGGCCAACGGAGCCACCGCCGACTCGGCGGCCACCGGTTCGACGCCGAACGGCTCGAGCCACGATCGCAACCGTGGCAGGGCATCCACGTTCTCGATCGCCGGCTCGGCACATCCCACGGCCATGGCCACGAAAGCGATGCCCGCGCCGTGCAGTCCGAAACGCACCGCGGGAAACTGTGCCAAAGGCGGCGCGCCGGGAGAACACGAGACCGTCGTTTCCGCTCGAGGGCCGCGACGCCGACGCAGCCCCGATCTCCGACCACGCGAGATCGGCCACGGAGGCGGCAAAAGAGCCCGATCGGCGGCGGTGGTGTCCGCCTGCCGAAAACTTGCACGGAAACATCCTACATGTCGAGTTAGCCGCATGAGCAAGACCGCGACCCTCCTGGTGCGGCCGCAAGGCGCCGGCGAGACCCCCTGCTCCGCCACCCCTCGACGTCCCCGCACCCTGTGGGGGAGGCCCCGCTTCCGTGGGATCGCCCTGGCGCTCGCGAGCCTGATCCTTCCGGCGCCGGCGCTGGCTGCCGACAGTCTCGCCACGCCCATCACCGTCCAGAGCGCGGACGCGTTGTGGCCCCTCGAGGTCGAGGTGACGATCGTCCCGGTCGACGCCGCGGATGCGGGCACGCTCGACGGCGATGCGCCCGCCCGGGGCCGGTCCGAGATCACCCGCAAGGTGGTCGTCCCCGATGGCCTCGAGGTCGTCCTCAGCGAAGGTCTGCAGACCCCTCGGGGGAAGCGTCGATTCGAGGTGAAGGTCGTCGCCCGGCACCACCCGGGACACACCGTGGAGATCGAATGGGATCTCCGGGTCGACGAGGCCGAGTATCGGCCGCTGAGCTGGGACAAATACTTGCTCCATCGTCTCCAGCTCGCCGAGGCGGCGCAGCTCGGCGATTCACTCCTGAAAGTCGCCCGGTCCGACATCGTGTCGACGCACGGCGAGCCCCTCCGCAAGCAGATCACGCTTGGCGAGGATGCCTACGAAATCCGCATCATGGCCCGAAGCATGCGCGGTTGACACGGTTTCGGGCCGTGTTATCCATTTCTCCTCGCCAGCCTTCAGGCCGTGACAGGAGCAGTGGCCCACGCAGTCTTGCCTCCTCGTGCTATCCATTGCCCCGGCCGGCGGGTTGAACGCGAATTTCGCGCTCCCGCGGTTCTCTCTCTCGCCCCCGTCTCGCCGTCTCGGAGAGCTCCATGTCTGCAATCTCGTCTCGATTCGCAACACCTTTCCTCGCCGCTGCAGCCCTGCTGATCCTGGCCCCGCTCGGCGGGTGCAAGCCCGACTATCCGAAGTGCAAGAAGGACAAGCACTGCAAGGTCGACCTCGGTGAGAAGTGTGTCGACGGTGTTTGCCAGAACTGCACCACCGACGAGGACTGCTTGGGCAAGGGGCCCAACGGCGAGAACTGGACCTGCTACGAGTTCCGCTGCATGGATCCCTCCGAGGTTCCCGCCGACGCCGCGGGGGGCCCCGGCTCGTTGGGTTCCCCCTGCACGCAGACGATCGACTGCTCGGGGGGCCTGGTGTGCACCGCGGGCAAATGCTCCCAGTGTACCGACGACGTTCAGTGCGCACCGGGGACCTGCGATCTGGCCACCGGCACCTGCGTCACCGCGGGAGGCGGTCAGTGCACGACCGACGACCAGTGCGCCATGGACGAAATCTGCGACAATGGCACCTGCGTGTTCTCCGGTGGGATCACCCCCGGCGAGAACCCGTGCGGGATCGAGGCCGTGTACTTCGGCTTCGACAGCCCGAAAATCGAGCCCGACGCCGCCGACCAGCTCCGCCAGCTCGCCGAGTGCCTGAAGAACCAAAACAGCAACGTCATCCTCGAGGCCCACGCCGACCCGCGCGGGACCGAGGAGTACAACATCATGCTCACCGATCGCCGAGGGCAGTCCGTCAAGAGCTTCCTGCAGGACCTCGGGGTCAGTGGCGACTCCATGCAGGTCATCTCGAAGGGCGACCTCGAGGCCACGGGGACCGACGAGGCCTCGTGGGCCAAGGATCGTCGCGTCGAGTTCATCTTCCAGTGAGGGCCACCATGCGGCACACCCTCATCTGGTCGTGGGTGCTCGGAAGCCTGGCGCTTTCGCCGACCGGTTGTCTGGTCCTCAAGGCCGACCACGACGAGCTCGCGCAGGAGGTCGCCAAGCTGAGGCGCGAGGTCGCCGAGCAGAAGGCCCAGACCTCGACGACCCTCGAGAAGGCCGAGACACTTTCGACCCAGCTCGAGGGCAAGCTCAAGGAGGTCGAGGACATCCTGCGCCGCAATCAGGCCGACCTGGGGCTCCGCGTGGAGAACCTGGAGGTCGAGGTGCAGGAGCTGCGCGGCGCCGCCGAAAACGCCGACTACATGGCGTCGGCGGTCAAGCAGGAGGTGGTGGAGCTGCGCGGCGACGTCGATGCTCGGGTCAAGACGCTCGAGGACAAGCTCAACGAGGCCACCAACATCCCCGAGAGCAAGACCGAGCTGTTCGCCGAGGCCGAGAAGCTGACCAAGGGCCGCAAGTACGCCGCCGCACGCAGGCTGTGGCGCACCTACGAGGCGCGCTATCCGGGCGACGAGCGCCTGCCCGAGGTGAAGTTCAACATCGGGCTCACCTACTTCTCCGAGCGCGACTACAAGAGTGCCCTCGGCGAGTTCTATCGGATCATCCAGGATTCCCCGAAGTCCGAGGTGGTCCCCGATGCCCTCTACTACTCGGGCCTGGCGTTCGCCAAGCTCGGCCAGTGCGCCAACGCCATCGCCTACTTCGACGCGCTGCGCCAAAAGAAGACCAAGGCGCCCGAGCAGTACAAGCAAAAGGCCGCCGAGCAGATCGCCATCCTCGAAAAGGACAAGGGCGAGATCTGCCTCGACAAGAAGAACACCAAGGACGCCGCCCGCGGCTGACCCCTTCGGATCCGTCGGCTCGTCGAGCGCTTCGTCGGTACGTCGAAGGGCACGACGCGTCGCCGGTTCACGGTGCGTCGGTCAGTGCGGCGTCGAGCAGAATGCGACCGCGGGATTCGATCTCCGCGATCCCGTGCTCGGCGCCCCAAGAGAGCGTGCCCAGGGCATGCAGGAGGGCGAGCTGATCGAGCCGAGCCACGTCCTCGGGCGTGAGCCCGCGGCCCAGACCCTGCAGGAACGCCTCGCGATACGCCGGATCGGTGGGCCAGACCTCGGCCCACAGCTTCACGAGATCCACGTGCCACACGTCGGGCCGCGCTTGCCCGAAGTCGACGAGGCACACGCGAAGGTCGGTGCCGGTGCGCCGGACGAGCCAGTTCCACGGACCGAAGTCGCGGTGACACGGCACGCGAGCCCCGGCCGCGAACACCTCGGGCTGCATCGCCCGTTCGATGCGTGCGATCTCGCCGGCGCCCAGATGCGGCCGGGCGCGCTCGAGCCCCGACCGCCCCCGCATCTCCATCGCCCGCACCACGGGCACCGGATCCCGATCCTCGAACGCCACGGCATCGAGTCGTGCGCGCAGCTCCCCGGCCTGGCGGTGAACCTCGATGCGCTCGTCGGGGGTGAGGTCCGTGGCGTCGGCCGTGGTCCCCTCGAGGTGCTCGATCAGAAGCGCCCGGGGCTCGATCGTCGCGAGTCGCCGCGGTGCCCGGTCACCCAACGCCGGTGCGAGGACCTCGAAGCCCCACAGCTCGCGACGATATCCCCCGTCGGCCCGATGCTGCTTGAGCACCAGGCCGTCCCCCCACGCCGTCTCCAACCGCCACACCTCCGCCTGCTCGGCCCGTCCGCCGAGCCGCCCCGCCACGCGAACCGAGCCGACGACGCGCTGGACGCCTTCGATCAACGCGCGATCCGGGGGGAGCACACGCGCATTGTAGTGCGCCCCGGTGCTTACGAAGCCCTCGGTCCGGGTGCGGTCGCCCGCGGCGATCCGTGGCGCGCGTCGAAGACCTGCCGGCCCTCGCGATCGGCCCTCCATCTCGGCCGGACCCGGCGGCCCCGACCCTCCGTCTCACGCGGCGCGACTCAGGCGGCGTGGCGCAGCCGCAGGGCGTTGCCGATGACCGAAACCGAGCTGAAGCTCATGGCGGCGGCGGCCAGCATGGGGCTGAGCAGCAAGCCGGTGAAGGGGTAGAGCACGCCGGCCGCGATCGGAACCCCAAGCGCGTTGTAGACGAACGCGAAGAAGAGGTTCTGCTTGATGTTGGTCATCGTGCGTCGAGAGAGGTGCCGCGCTCGCGCGATGCCACGGAGGTCGCCCTTGACCAGAGTGACGGGCGCGCTCTCCATGGCCACGTCGGTCCCCGTGCCCATCGCGATGCCGACGTCGGCCTGGGCCAGGGCGGGGGCGTCGTTGATGCCGTCGCCGGCCATCGCGACCTTTCGCCCTTTTCGTTGCAGCCGTTCGATCGCCTCCAGCTTCTGATCGGGCAGCACCTCGGCCTCGGCCTCCTCGATGCCCAGGCGGCGGGCCACGGCCTCGGCCGTCGCGCGGTTGTCACCCGTGAGCATCACGATCTGCAGCCCCTCGGCGCGAAGCTGTCGTAGCGCGGCGGGGGTCGTCTCCTTGATCGGGTCGGCGACTCCGAGGAACCCCGCCAGCGTCCCGTCGATGGCGACGTAGACCACCGTGTGTCCCTCGCCGCGCGCTTCGTGGGCGGCATCGGCCAAAGGTCGCACGTCGATTCCGAACGCTTCCATCAGCGCCCGATTGCCGATGGCCACGGCCCGGCCCTCCACGGTCCCGGCCACGCCCTTGCCGGTGAAGGTCTCGAAATCCGACGCCTCCGACAGCGTGATCCCGCGCTCGGTCGCGCCGCGGGTGATCGCCGCCGCCAGCGGATGCTCGCTCCATCGCTCGAGCGTCGCCGCCAGGCGAACGAGGGTGTTCTCGTCGACGAGCGTGCCGACGCGCACCTCGACCAGCCGCGGTCGCCCCTCGGTCAGCGTCCCCGTCTTGTCGACCACCAGGGTGTCGACGCTTCGCAACGTCTCGATCGCCTCCGCGTTCCTGAACAAGATGCCTTCGCTCGCCCCGCGCCCCATGGCCACCATCACGGACATCGGCGTGGCCAGACCCAGCGCGCACGGGCACGCGATGATGAGCACCGCCACGGCGTTCACCAGCGCGTGGGCCATGGCCGGCTCGGGTCCCATCAGGGCCCACACCACGAACGTCGCGATCGCCACCAAGATGACCGCCGGCACGAACCACCCGGCGACCTGGTCGGCGAGCTTCTGCACCGGTGCCCGGGTCCGCTGAGCGGTCGCCACCATGGTCACGATGCGCGACAACAAGGTGTCCGCACCGACCCGCTCGGCCCGCATGACCAGCGCACCCGCGGCGTTGACCGTGCCGCCGACGACCGCGTCGCCCGGCTCCTTGGCCACCGGGATCGGCTCGCCGGTGACCATCGATTCGTCGACGTTGCTGCGCCCCTCGATCACCACGCCATCGACCG
>CAZYSW010000004.1:41945-42168 GCA_964650105.1 uncultured Nannocystaceae bacterium | reverse complement strand
CGGCAAGCAGGTGCGCGACATTCTCTTCGTCGACGATCTCGTCGACGCATTCGTGCTCGCCAGTCGGAACGTCACGCGCCTTGCGGGCCGCCCCTTCAACATCGGCGGCGGGCCTCACAATACGATCAGTCTGCTGGAGTTGTGCCGAACCATCACGGAGATCACCACGCAGTCGCCCAGGCTTCAGTTCGCGGGCTGGCGTCGAGGAGATCAACGCTACTAC
>CAZYSW010000004.1:0-41935 GCA_964650105.1 uncultured Nannocystaceae bacterium | reverse complement strand
TGTCCAACACCTCCTCCTTCCAGGCCGCGGTGGGCTGGCGCCCACGCATCGAGACCAGCGCCGGACTGCGCCGTCTGACCGCCTGGCTCGAGGGGCTGGCTCGCCGATCTCGTGACGAGCCCAGCGAGACCACGACGCTTCCCGTGACGACGACGCGATGACCACCCCTCCCATCGATCGCATCTTGATGACCGCCGATGCGGTAGGTGGAGTGTGGACCTACGCCCTGGAGCTCACCGCCGCACTCGGGAGTCACGGCATCGAGGTGGTCCTCGCCGTGATGGGTCCGCCCCCACGACCCGACCAGCGCGCCAGCGCGACCCGGCTCGAGAACCTCAGGCTGGAGGTCGGAACCTACGCCCTCGAGTGGATGGACGACCCGTGGGCCGAGGTCGACGCGTCCGGGCCGTGGCTCCTCGCCCTCGCCGCACGTCATCGGGTCGATCTCGTGCACCTCAACACCTATGCTCACGGATCGCTTCCGTTCGAGCAGCCGGTCGTCGTCGTCGGCCACTCCTGCGTCGCGTCATGGTTCGAGGCCGTCTTCCATTACCGGGCGCCCGCGCGCTATGACGAGTATCGCCGCCGCGTTGCTGGCGGCCTGGCAAGTGCCGATGCGGTGGTAGCCCCCACCGCGGCGATGTCCAGCGCGCTCGAGCGACTGTACGGGCCGCTGGGGCACCTGCGCGTGATCCCCAACGGCCGCGATCTGGGCGGGTTTCGGCCCGGCCGCAAGCATCCGTTCGTCCTGAGCGCAGGACGATTGTGGGACGAGGCGAAGAACGTCGCCTGCCTGGCCGCGGCCGCATCGTCGATCGCCTGGCCGGTGTACGTGGCGGGCGACCTCCGGCACCCCAACGGCAAGAAGTCACGACTGTCGGGCATCGAGGCGCTGGGACGATTGCCCGAGCGCGAGCTCGCGCAATGGATGAGTCGGGCATCCATCTATGCCCTGCCGGCCCGCTACGAGCCGTTCGGCCTCAGCGTCCTCGAAGCGGCGGCCAGCGGTTGCGCGCTCGTCTTGGGCGACATTCCTTCGTTGCGCGAGGTCTGGGAAGACGCGGCCGTCTACGTCCATCCCGACGCCCCCGATGCACTCGCCGATGCCCTGCGCCGCTTGATCGTGCACGACGCCTATCGCCACGCGCTGTCGGATCTCGCACGCAAGCGCGCCATGACGATGACGGCCGCGCGAATGGGGCTGGAATACGTCGATCTCTACAGGGGGCTCGCCGCAACACGGCACCGACCGAGCGTCTCCGAGAGCGCGACCGGTCCCATCGGAGGAGCCTGAATGCGTTTCGCCCTGTTCTATCACTCGCTGGTCTCCGACTGGAACCACGGAAACGCCCACTTCTTGCGTGGTGTCGTCTCCGAGCTGCTCGCTTCGGGACACCAGGTCGTCGTCCACGAGCCGCGCGACGGCTGGAGCCGGATGAACCTGTTGAAGGAACACGGGGCCGGTGCGCTGCAACGCTTCGAACGCGCCTACCCCATGCTCACCTCGCAGCTCTACGACGTGCGAACGATCGACCTGGATCGGGCTCTAGATGGTGCGGACGTCGTCATCGTTCACGAGTGGAACGATCCTTCGCTGGTGGAGCGGATCGGGCGGCACCGCGCTCGCGGCGGCGGCTACGTGCTCCTGTTCCACGACACGCACCACCGCTGTGTGACCGCGAAAGACGAAATCGCATCCTTTCGCCTCGACGCCTTCGATGGCGTGCTCGCCTTCGGCGAGGTCCTCCGGGAGCGATATCTCGAGCTCGGCTGGGCGCACCGGGCCTTCACCTGGCACGAGGCCGCAGACACCCGAATCTTCCATCCGCGGCCCTCGTCCACCCCCGAAGGCGACGTGATCTGGATCGGCAACTGGGGCGAAGAACGCTCGACCGAGCTGTTCGAGTTCCTCCTGGATCCGGTCGTCGATCTGGGCTTGCGAGCCACGGTGCACGGTGTGCGCTACCCCGAGGTTGCCCTCGCCGCGCTGCGCCGGCGCGGCGTGGACTTCGGGGGCTGGATTCCCAACTTCGAGGTGCCCGAAACGTTCTCGCGTCATCGAGTCGCGGTCCACGTCCCTCGCCGGCCTTATGTCCGCGCTCTTCCCGGAATTCCGACCATTCGGGTCTTCGAGGCCCTGGCCTGCGGGATCCCCCTGGTCTGCGCGCCGTGGGAGGACCAAGAGGAGCTCTTTCGTGCCGGACGCGACTTCCTGGTAGCCCGCGACGGACGACAGATGCGCGCCCACTTGAAGGCCGTGCTTTCGGATCCGGGGCTGGCCCGCGAGCTCGCGACTCACGGCCTGGAAACGATACGCGCTCGCCACACCTGCAAGCATCGCGTCGCCGAGCTCCTCGCGCTCGTCGATCGACTCACGGCCCCTGCGGCCTCCACGTCCACCGGAGTCCCGCGAATTTCGCCCTGATGGCACGCCCACTTCGCATCGCATTCTTCGGCTCCAGCCTGGTGTCCGCCTACTGGAACGGCGCGGCCACCTACTATCGGGGCATCATCTCGGCGCTCGCTCGCCTGGGCCACCAGGTGACCTTCTACGAACCGAACGCATTCGACCGCCAGGCCCATCGCGACATCGACGACCCGCCGTGGGCCCGCGTGGTCGTCTACCAGACGACCGATCGGAGTCACGTGGATCGCTGCCTCGACGAGGCGTCGCATGCCGACGTGATCGTCAAGGCCAGCGGGGTCGGGGTCTTCGACGAGTACCTCGAGGGCGCCGTCTTGCGCCCCCGCAACGGCGGCAACGCCGTGGTGCTGTTTTGGGACGTGGACGCTCCGGCGACGCTCGATCGGGTGCGGCGGGACTCGGCCGACCCATTCGGCCCGCTGATCGCTCGGTACGACGCCATCATGACCTACGGAGGCGGCCCTCCGGTGGTCGAGGCGTACCTGGCACTCGGAGCTCGCCGGTGCGTGCCCATCTACAACGCCCTGGATCCGAGCTCCCACCATCCGGTCGCCCCGGTGGAGCGCTACGCCGTCGATCTGGCGTTCCTCGGCAATCGTCTCCCCGACCGGGAGACCCGCGTCGATCGGTTCTTGCTTCGACCCGCTCGGGCGCTGCCCTCGCGGAGGTTCTTGCTGGGCGGGAGCGGATGGGGCGACAAGATCCTGCCGCCCAACGTTCGCTGGATCGATCATGTCTACACGGCCGACCACAACGCCTTCAACTGCAGCCCTCTGGCGGTCCTGAACGTCAGCCGGGACAGCATGGCCCGCTACGGTTTCTCGCCGGCGACACGCATCTTCGAGGCGGCCGGGGCAGGGGCCTGCATCATCACCGACGCGTGGGCCGGCATCCAGCGCTTCTTGGAACCAAACCGCGAGATCCTCGTGGCCCGCGACGGTGAAGCGGTCGCATCGATCCTCCGGGATCTCCGGCCGGAGCGGGCGCGCACCATCGGTCGCGCGGCCCGATCACGGGTCTTGGCGGAGCACACCTACAATCACCGCGCCAAAGAAGTCGAGGCCACCCTCACCGAGCTCGTCGTGGCTCGCCAGGAGGCCGTCGGATGATGCGAGCGGGGCTGGACATCGTGATCCTGGGCCTGTCCATCACGTCGTCGTGGGGCAACGGCCACGCGGTGACCTACCGCGGCCTGGTCCGAGAGCTCGTTCGGGCGGGCCATCGCGTGCTGTTTCTGGAGCGCGAGACCCCCTGGTACGCCGCCAACCGGGACGCACCGCGTCCTCCTTACGGCACGATCGAGCTCTATCACCGCGTCGACGACCTGCGCTCGCGGTGGCGCGAGGCGATCCGCCGCGCGGACGTGGTCATCGTGGGCTCGTACGTGCCCGACGGCGCCGCGGTGTGCAGATTCGTGCTGGAGGAAGCGCGCGGCGTCCGAGCGTTCTACGACATCGACACGCCCGTCACCTTGCGAAAGCTCGCGAACGGCGCGTGCGAGTACCTCGAGGTCGGACAGATCCCCGAGCTCGACCTCTACCTCTCGTTCACCGGTGGTCCGGTGCTCGCACGGATCGAGCGCGAGCTCGGTGCCCCCCGAGCTCGGGCCCTCTACTGCTCGGCGGACGTCGAGGCCTATGGACCGCGCGCGGCCTCCATTCGATGGCACCTGGGCTATCTGGGCACCTACAGCGCCGATCGCCAACCCAAGCTCGAGCAGCTCCTGGTCGAACCCGCGCGTGCGTTGCCGCGAAGCCGATTCGTGGTGGCGGGTCCTCAGTACCCCGCCGACCTCTCGTGGGCTCCGAACGTGACTCGGATCGAGCATCTGGCGCCGGGCGCCCATCCGACCTTCTACGCCGGCCAACGCTTCACGCTCAACGTCACGCGGGTCGACATGTGCCGTGCAGGATGGTCTCCGAGCATCCGACTGTTCGAGGCCGCCGCCTGTGCCGTCCCCGTGATCAGCGACGCGTGGCCGGGCCTCGACGAGCTGTTCGATCCAGGGGAGGAGATTCTGTTGGCGTCCAGCCGGCAAGACGTGCTCGAGCACCTGACGACCATCGACGCGGCGCGCCGTCGGGAGATCGGCAATCGGGCACGTCGACGCGTCCTCGCCTCTCACACGGCCGCTCACCGGGCGCGCGAATTGGTGGCCTACGTCCGACAAGCGCAGGAGGGGCGCAGCCGAAGGGCGCGCCCCCGCGCCGCCTCGACATGAAACCGGGGACGCGTGCTCACGATGAAGACGCTGCAATCCACGGGCACGGGCGGACGAGGACCCCGGGCGGCCGAAGTCGCCGCACTGGGCCCTTGGTTTCACAACCTGCACCTGCCCGACGGGACCCAAACGGCGCCCGACCATCCTCTCGGGGATTATCCGCGCTTCAAGTGGAAACAGCTCGCCGCCGCGCTCCCGCACGACCTTCGGGGCGCCGAGGCGCTCGACATCGGCTGCAACGCCGGATTCTACGCCTTCGAGCTGGCCAGACGCGGTGCACGCGTCCTGGCCATCGACGGTGATCCTCATTACCTGTCCCAGGCCCGTTGGGCAGCACCTCACCTGGATCCCGAGGGCCGGATCGAGTTTCGCTGCATGGACGTTCACGCGCTGGCTCACCTCGCGCGAACGTTCGATCTCGTCCTCTTCATGGGCGTGTTCTATCACCTCCGCTATCCCCTCCTGGCGCTCGACATCATCGTCGAGAAGGCGAGAGGACTCCTCGCTTTTCAGTCGCTGAGCATGCGCGACGGGAACCCGCCGTCTCGCTCCGCGTCCCTGGACTTCGAGCAGATGGAACGCCTCAACGAGCCCGGGTGGCCCAAGCTCGCGTTCATCGAGCACCGCCTCGCAGGAGACCCGACCAACTGGTGGATCCCCAACGTCGCCTGCATCGAGGCTCTCCTGCGATCGGCTGGAATGGACATCGTGTGCAGACCGGGTCACGAGCTGTTCGTGTGCCGGCGAGGCCGTCACTTCGCCGCGGCCCGCAGACGACGGCTGCGCGAAATGTCGGCCGCCGTGGGGCGCGAAGTCCCGACGCGCGATGACGACGAGAGATCGCCCCGCGGTCCGAACGACGACCATGGGAAGGGAGGTGGTGAAGATGCGTCGGCCCAGCGGTAGCCCGACGAAGCGTGCGCTGGTCGCCGGGGCTGCCGGTTTCATCGGGAGCCATCTGTGCGACCGTCTGCTCGCCGACGGCTTTCACGTGGTCGGCATCGACAACTTCCTGACGGGGCGCGCGCAAAACCTGGAGCACCTGGAACGCGAACCCCGTTTCGAGCTCGTCGAGCGCGACGTCGTCGATCCCCTCCCTCGGCTCGGCCGTTTCGGCTGGGTATTCCAGCTCGCGAGCCCGGCCTCTCCGCCCGCCTATCAGCGTCACTCGCTGAGCTGCCTACGAAGCAACAGCGAGGGTACCCTCAACCTGCTCGAGGTCGCCCGCATCAGTGGCGGCACGTTCTTTCTCGCCAGCACCTCGGAGGTCTACGGCGATCCGTTGCAGCACCCGCAGCGAGAGTCCTACTGGGGCAACGTCAACCCCACCGGCCCGCGCAGCGTCTACGACGAGGCCAAGCGCTTCGCCGAGAGCTCGACGTGCGACTATCGACGCGTCCACGGCCTGTCGGTCCGTATCGTGCGAATCTTCAACACTTACGGTCCGCGCATGGATCCCGACGACGGGCGCGTCGTCTCGAACTTCGTGTGTCAGAGCCTCCGAGGCGCTCCGTTGTCGATCTACGGGGACGGCACCCAGACGCGCAGCTTCCAGTACGTCGACGATCTGGTCGAAGGCGTGGTGCGGCTGATGCACGTCGACTATCAGGACCCGGTCAACCTCGGCAATCCCGAGGAGTACACGATCCTCGAGCTCGTGTCGATCCTTCGTGAAATCGTCGCCGATCCGATCGAGCTCGAGTTCCATCCTCTTCCTCGCGACGATCCCAGGCAACGCAGGCCCGACATCACACTGGCGACCCGATTGCTCGCCTGGACGCCCCGCATCTCGTTGCGGGAAGGTCTCGCGCGCACCGTGCGGTACTTCGCCGGTCAGCTACGGCGACCGCCACGACCGACGGGCGCGGCCCCCTCGCCTCGCCTGCCTCACTTGCGAGAGTGATCCTGCGACGGTCCTTTGCCGTCGCCCCTACCGGTCTTGCGGGCGCCGAGCGTCGCCGCGACGAGCCGCGCGCGCTCGGCTCGTCGGTCGACGACCTGGGTGTGCAGGGACCACTGGCCGCGGGCACGCAGCAGGTTGTGCTCGCCCGCACCGGGGAACCGGGTCCGATCCCACCCGAAATAGCGCTCGACGAGCGCGTCCGCAGCGAACCGTGCAGCCAGCTCGAGGGTGATCCATTCCACGCCGTAGACCAGCGCCTCCACCTCTTCGGAGGTCAGGCGCGGTTGCCCCGACGCGTATCCCGAAAGCGAAGCTTCGAAGATCGTGTGGTCGAAAACCGCGTCCTGCCGATTCTCACCGGCCCGGTTGCACCACGAACGCCAGGCGTCCCCCAACTCGAGGTGCAGCGCCATCGGTGCCACGGTGTCGAGATCGATCATGCACATCGCACGCTCCGATCCCGGCGGGGAAGGCGACTCGAACAGGACGTTGTTGAACTTGGGGTCCCCGTGGACGATCCGGTCGGGCACGCCCTCGATCACCGGCAAGCGACGCGCTCCTTCGAGGATCGCGTCGGCCAGCGCCGCCACGTCGGCCGCGAGACGATGATCCGGGTGGTCGGCGACGGCCGACTCCAGCGCCGAAAGATGGGCCGCGGTGTCGTGAACGTTCTTGCGCAGCCCGACGAAGTCGTGATCGAGGCCCTCCAGGGCGCCGTGAAAGCGGGCCAAGAGTCGGGCCGCCGAATGGGCCTGGCCCGGGCTCTCGACGGCCTCGAAGGTCACCCCGGGCATCCGGGTCAGCATCCGCCACGCTCGCCCCTGTCGATCTTCGGCCCACGACGTTCCCAGCCGCGTGGGGATCAGCCGAGGCGTCGGCACGCCGCAGTCTGCGAGCCGCCGGGTCACCGCCTCGATGTTGTGATGAATCTCGGGCGCGAAGACGGTGTGCAAGCGCTGGAGGACGAATCGCGCGTCACCGTCGTCCACGGCGAACGTGTCGTTGATCAGCCCCGTACCGAACGGTCGCAGCACGACCTCGTCCGAGCACGACCAGACCGCGAGGACCTCGCGCGCTGCCGCTTCCGACACGGGCAACCGACTCATCGGTCCCCTCCTTCGGCCTCCACCGGGGGCCGATCCAATGCGTTCAGCCGGGTGGCGACGCGACGGCCCTCGTCGTAGGCGCGTGCGCGGATCCATTCCGGAACGTCTCGGTGGCGCTGCAGCTGCGCGAGGTCCTCGGCCGCCTCGGCGAACAGGCCCCGCTGCCGTCGCAGCGTCGCGCGCTCGATCAACAACACCGCATTGTGGGGGTTTCGTTCGATGGCGCGGTCCATCCAGCGCAGCGCTTCGTCGGGTTCGTCGAGAGACAGGCACACGACGGCGAGATTGTAGTAGTGAAACGCGGACGGTGCGTCCTTCTTGGTCCGATCGATGAAGGTCGAGCCGAGGGCGAGCACGGCGATCGTCGCCACACCCGCGATGCGGCGCCTTCTGGGCGTCGACATCCCTGGCCAGTCCTCGATGATCCTCCGCAGGGTCGGCAGCGCGAGCCCGGTCAGAAGGGCCAGGGGGACCGCCAGCGGAAGCCGGTGCTGCGACGAGGTGAAATAGAGAAGATTGGCGACCAGCGTCGCGAACACGAGCCCGACCAGCGTCCACGCCAGCGCTCGGAATCGCCGGGCCGCGGCGGGGGTCGCCCTCCGGATCTCCTCCCGCAACACCGCGGCCCCCACCAGCCCGAGCACCCATAGCGCGCCGAACGGCACCCCGATCCGCTCGTCGAAGATCGTCATCTCTCGCTCGCCGTGGACGTCGTAATCCTGGCTGAGCTCGTCGTTGCCCAAGACGAGCCACAGCTTGCGTAGCTCCAGCCACATCCAGCCGCCGGGGTCCTGGCCGATCTCCTGGAAGGCCCGTCGATAAAGGGTCGTGGCCACGGCCTCCATCTCTTCGGCCTTCGTACCGCGTGGGATGTTCAGCTCATCGAGGAGCTCGTCTCGCTCACGCGACACGTCGCCGGTCAAGAGCCCACCGGCGGTGTTCCACACCCCACGCGCGTGTCGGTTGTTGCCGATGTAGAAGGACGTGCCCCCGCCGTGGACCGGGAAGATGGTCGGCGTGCCGACCACGGCCAGGTTGCGAAGCGACATGGGGGCGATCGCCAGCGACAGCCCGAGCGATGCGCCCAACAGCGCCCGGCACCGCACCATGCGATCGCCGCTCATCGTCCACAACGCGACCCCCACGAACGGGATCAAGAGGGTGAAGTTGGGCCGGCTCAGCACCGCCGCGCCGCAGGCCACGCCGACCGCGATCGCTCGCCCCCACGAGAATCCTTCCGATGCGCGCGCGACCGTCCACAGCAACGCGATGGACATCGTGACCGCGAGGCTGGCCGTCAGGAACTTGGTCTCGTAGAAGGCGACCATCGGATACGCCATCAAGACCACCGTCGCCATCGCGGCCTTGTCGCGACCCAGCCACGACGCCACGGCCCGAAAGAACGCCCACAGAGCCAGCGCGCCCAGCAGCACCTGGGTGAGCAAGGCCAGCGACGGCCAGGGGCGAATGGCCATCGGAAGGGCCATGAAGTAGGCGTACGCGCCCTGAAGGTAGAACGGCTCGGTCCCCAGCGGAGGATGGGCCAGGATGTCGCGCGCGGCGAGCTCGTACTGTCGGCCGTCGGAGAAGGTCGCGAGCGCGAACGGAACGTCCCGGATGTACTGGGAGTGATAGACGATTCGCCAACAAGCGAGCGCGGCCAACGAGAGCGCGAGCCAGGCGGGGAGCCGCCGAGCGGCGGGCGATTCGGCGCCGGCCTCCGCGTCACGCTCGCTCCCTTCGCCCCGTCGCATCGTTGCCCACGATAGCAGCGCCGGCCGGCGTTGCCGCGAAATCGCCGAGCCCCGTTTCGCGCTCGGACCGCAGATTGCTCGAACGCGCCTCGAGCCTGCTACGCTTGCGCGCAGTGGCTGCCAGCCCGGTCCAGGCCATCGAAGGCCCTCCCGATGCGGTGATCCACCGGATCCACGACCGCTACCTCGTCGAGGTCGTCGAGGCCCTCGGCCTGTGCCCCTTCGCCCGGCGCAGCCGCGAGCTCGGTCGGGTCCATCGACCCTTGTTCCGGCTCCACCGAGGCGTCGCCTCCGCCGAGACGGCCGCACGTGCCCTGGCGGACGTGGCTCGGGCACACGCGGACGCGGAGATCGTTCTCCTGACGTTCGTCGATCCCCAAAGCATCGTGCCGCGTGGATCGTTTCGCACGCCCACGGAGTTCGATGCCTTCGTCGCCGACGTCCGCCACGCGTTCTCACTTTTGGACGCGCCCCGGTTCTACATGGTGGGCTTCCACCCGGAGTCCGGATCGCTGGCACCCGATCGTCCGCTCACCAAGGACACGCTGGTTCCGCTCATTCGTCGCTCGCCCGACCCCGTCGTTCAATGCGTCAGCGCCGAGGTGCTCGAGCGCGTCCGGGTGCAGGCGCAAGAAGCCGCACACCGCCGCCTGCTCGAGAGCGTCGCCGACGAAGATCCGTTGTTGCGGGCGCTGGTCGAACGCAGCGTGCAACCCGACTCCGAGTTGTCGGCGGATATCGCGCGGCACAATTTCGACGCGGTCGGGTCGGGCCCTGGTCTGGCGGAGCTCGTGCGGCGCCTCGAGGACATCCGACGCGATCGTGATCGCTCTTACGCGCCCTTCCTGCGCGATGCAGATCCGATGATTGCACCGGGCTCCTGACGACCTACGACTGCAATACACTCGCGGGCGATGTCGGCTCGGACCCCGATCACCCGCCGCGGCCTCTTTCGCGGCCTCGGCTCCGCTGCGCTGGCGGCCGGCTGCAACCGGACACCGGATCGCACGACGAGCACTCCGCCCACCATGAGCGACGCCATGGCGCCCGGCGAGATCGGGCCCGACGCTGCCAAGCTCACCTTCGACCTCAACGGCGAGCCCGTCGCGGTGAGCGTCGAGCCTCGCACCACCCTGCTCGACGCGCTCCGCATCGACCTGCAGATCACGGGGCCCAAGGTCGTGTGCGATCGGGGCGCCTGCGGGGCATGCACCGTCCTGGTCGACGGTGTCCCGCGCAACAGTTGCCTCATGCTCGCCCACGACGTCGCCGGTCGAAAGGTCGTCACCGTCGAGGGGTTGGCCGAGGACGGGAAGTTGTCGAGGCTCCAACGAGCGTTCATCGAGCACGACGCGCTACAGTGTGGCTTTTGCACCTCGGGAATGCTGATCTCCAGCGCCGCGCTCTTGCAGCGCAGCGAGGACCGCAACCGTTCGCTGACCGCCGACGAGGTGCGCGAGGCCCTGGCGGGCAATCTCTGCCGCTGCGGCACCTATCCCAACGTCGTCGCCGCCGTCCTCGATGCGGCCGGTGCCGAAGGAGGCAAGGGTCATGGGTGAGAGGCGCGAGATCACCGTCGGGTTCGACGATCACCTGAAGACGACCAAGGTCGAGCTGCCCGCCGACGAAGCGGCGCCCTGGGACGCGAACAGCAAGCTCGAGATCGTCGGCAAGCGGGTGCCCCGCGTCGACGGTCATCTCAAGGTCACGGGCAAGGCCAAGTACACCCACGACATCGTCTTGCCGGGGATGCTGTACGCGGCGGTGCTTCGCAGCCCCCTGCCCTGCGCTCGCATTCGATCGCTCGACCTGAAGGCAGCCGCCGCGCACCCGGGCGTGAAAGCGATCATGGCCGTGGCCAAGCCCGGCGATCGGCTGATCTTCGCCGGGCAGGACGTCGCCGCCGTGGCGGCCACACGGCCCGCGCTCGCACGCGAGGCCCTCGGCGCGATCGCGGTGGAGTACGAAGCCCTCCCCTTCGTCACCGAGACGATGGCCGCGACCCGCGACAAGGCACCACGCGTCCACCAGGGGACCGTCTCCGAGCGCAGGACCGAGGGCGACGAGCCGGGTACGGCGAGCGCCACCGAAGCCGAGGGCAACGTACGCCCGCTGCCGCCCATGAAGAAGGGCGACGTCGACAAGGCCTTCCCCAAGGCGGCGTTCGTCCACGAAGCCGTCTACGAGACCCAGGTCCAGACCCACTCGGCGCTGGAGACCCATGGGATCATCGTCCGCTGGGACGACACCGACAAGATGACCGCGTGGTGCTCCACGCAGGGCATCTTCAGCGTTCGCGACGAGCTCGCGCAGATCTTCGGGCTCGAGCTCGCGAACGTCCGCGTCATCACCGAATTCCTCGGCGGTGGCTTCGGGGCGAAGTTCGGAGCCTCCGCGCCGGGCTCCCGCCTGGGCATGATCGCCGGAACGTTGGCGCGGATGGCCAAGGCCCCCGTGAAGCTGATGTGCACCCGACACGAAGAGCACGTGTGCACCGGCAATCGCCCCGACTCCCATCAGGTCGTGAAGATCGCGGCGACCAAACGCAATTCGCTCTCCGCGATCCACGTCCGCGCGCACGGCAGCGCCGGGATCGCCACGGGGGCGGGGGTCGGTCGCAACGCGTTCGGAATCTACACCAAGTGCCCCAACATCCTGGTGGAGGCCCACGACGTCTTCACCAATGCGGGGCCGGGCACCGCGATGCGGGCACCCGGTCATCCCCAGGGCGCGTTCGCGCTCGAGCTCGCCCTCGACGAGCTCGCCGCGAAGATGGGCGTCGATCCGCTCGATCTGCGAATCGAGCACGACGAGCACCCGCTGCGACGTCATCAGTTCGAGCTCGGACGCGATCGCTTCGGGTGGAAGGACAAGCGCGCGGCGTCGGCGGAGCTGCGCCGCAAGGGGACCCGGGTGCGCCGGGGCTACGGCGTCGCCGCCTCGATCTGGGGTGACTTCGGACGAGCCAAGGCCGCGGTGGCCACGTGTAGCGTCCTTCGCGACGGGACCATCGAGATCCGCAACGGCATCCAGGACATCGGCGGCGGCATCGTGACCGTGCTGGCCCAGATCGGGGCCGAGGTGTTCCGCCGCCCGCTGAAGACCATCACCGTGCGCTGGGGTGACAGCGACTTCGGATCATCGGTGGGCAGCGGCGGATCGCAGACCACCTCCAGTGTGACGCCGGCGGTGCGCAACGCCTGTGAGAAGGCCAAGGCCGAGCTCGTCGAGTTGGCGGCGCGCCTTCTGGGCGGGCGCCCCTCGGACGTGACGTGGGAAGCCGACGGCCAGGTCCGACTCGGTGAGCGCACCCTGGGGTTCGTCGAGCTCTGCAAGAAGATCGAGGGCGAGGCCCTCGTCGCCACCGCGACCCGTCCCGAGACGTACGGTGCGGCGCCGATGAGCTTCATCGGCGCCCCGGTGACTCAGATCGCGGGCGTGCAGTTCGCGAGCGTGGAGGTCGACACCTGGACGGGCATCGTGAAGGTCGACCACGTCCTCGCGATCCATGACTGCGGACGCGTGATGAACCGGCTCATGGTCGAAAGCCAGATCAACGGCGGCGTCATCCTGGGCACCAGCTACGCCTTGCTCGAGGAGCGCGTGTTCGACCACGACGTCGGCCGGATGCTCAATCCGAACCTCGAGACCTACAAGATCTTGGGCATCCGCGACGTACCGAACATCGAAATCGTGCTGACCGAAGCCTACACCGGCGCCAACAACACGGGTGCCGCCGGAATCGGCGAGCCCGCCACCATCCCCACCGCCGCAGCGATCGCCTGCGCGGTGTTCGACGCACTGGGCGTCCCGGTGCGCAGTCTTCCGATCACACCGGCCAAGGTCCTCGCCGCCCTGGGCAGCGTCCCGGGCAAGGACTCCACCGTCGCACGGAGGGAAGGATGAATCGGTTCACACTCGTTCGCCTGCCGAGCCTCGGGGAGGCCACCGCCCGCGTCAAGGGCGACCCCTCGCGGCGTCTGTTTCGAGCCGGCGGGATCGATCTCCTCGACCGTCTCAAAGAAGGCCTCGAGCATCCGGACGAGCTCGTGGAGCTGCAGTCGATCACCGGCGAAGAGGGCCGGGTCCTCCGCGGCATCCAGCCCACCGCGTCCGGCGGATGGCGGATCGGTGCGTTGGTCACTCTCGGGCAGCTCGCCGCGTTCGAGGACCTGCCGTCCGCGTACGATGCCCTCCGCCAGGCGTCGAGGTCCGCGGCCACGCCGGGCATCCGCAACGGCGCCACGATCGGCGGCAACCTTCTGCAGAGACCGCGCTGCTGGTACTTCCGGCACGCCGATCTCGTATGTCTGAAGAAGGGCGGCTACGAGTGCCTCGCGCTCACCGGAGACAACCGCTACAACGCCATCCTCGGCGGCGGCCCGAGCTTCATCGTGCACGCCTCGTCGTTGGCCCCCCCGCTGCTCGCCCTCGACGCGGGCGTCGTGATCTGGAACGGAGAGAAGATCCGCACCATTCCCATCGACGATCTCTTCGCCCCGCCGACGGTCGATCCTCAACGCGAGCACACCCTCGCTCCCGGAGAGGTGCTCATGGCCGTCGAGCTGCCACCGGCCCCGCCCGATCAACGCTCGGCCTACCGAGCCGCCAAGGAGAAGCAGAGCCATGACTGGCCGCTCGTCGAGACCGCCGTACGTCTGCGCATCGACCAGGGGCGGCTCGCGTCGGTCAAGGTCGCGCTCGGCCATGTCGCGCCGATCCCCTGGCATGCCCGCGAGGCCGACGCCGTCCTGGAGGGCCAGGCTCCGTCGCTCGAGCTGTTTGCCGACGCTGCCCGGGCCGCCGTCGCCAAGGCCAAGCCTCTCGAGCACAACGCCTACAAGGTGCCGCTGGTCCAGGGCCTCCTGCGCCAGACACTGCACCAGTGCACCGACATCCCTTTCCCGGAGTGACCGACCATGCCGACCTTCGACGAAGACTTCCGCCTCCGGATCGACGACGGCTCGCCGGTCTGCCGTCACCTACGAACGAAGGCGCTCCACGTCTACGGGCAGGACACCCCCGACGCTTTCACGACGAGTCGGTCGAGCAACTATCAGTGCCTGCGGACCCAGTTCGTGACCGGCCCGGACGGATCGCTGTGCGTCCCCGAGCGCTGTCGGCCCGAACGCGCTTGCTTCGAAGCCCGGTAGCCGATCACCCGACGTGGCGCTCGACCAGTTCCGCGATTCTTCGCTTGGAGCCCGGATTGCCGACGAGTTGATCGACGACCTCGCCTCCCTTGAACACCAAGAGGGTGGGGATGCTGCGAATGCCGTACTTCGCCGGAACCTGCGGGTTGTTGTCGATGTCCATCTTCACGACCTTGGCGCGGCCGCTGAACTCCTCGGCGACGGATTCCACGTGCGGAGCGATCGCCTTGCAGGGCCCGCACCACGTGGCCCAAAAGTCCACCAGAACCGGCACGTCTGCCTGAAGGACATCGGAGGCGAAGCTTTCGTCGGTCGTGTTGACGATGTTTGCGCTGGCCATCGCCTCGCAGATTAGCGCATCGGCAGCACGGTCTGCCCGCCCTTTCGGCGAGGCCGCGGCGCGCCGGGATCTCGCCCGGTCGGACCGCAAAAAAGGCGGAGGATTGCCGCCAATTTGCCGCGCCGTGCACGACGAACGCGGTCGGGTCGCCCACCCGGGCGCGAGTTCGAGAAGCGACCCATGCGCGCATCCGAAACGACCGAGAGGCCGCCGCCTCGATGGCGACGGCCTCTCCGATCTTTGGCGGGTGGTGCTCACCCACTGGGGTGCGCTACAGGCTCTGTCCGACCAGGCGATACTCCGAGAAGCTCGCGTACCCACGGACCATCACGTGCACCACGCCCGGCTGCGTGAGGTTCACGGTACAGGTCTCGTTGCTCCCGGTCGAGTACGGGCGGCAGTCGAACTGCGTCGTAGTCGGCGCGGACCCGACGCGCACGTAGAGATCCGCGTCTGCCGTCCCCGTCATCTGGAAGTGGTACGTGCCAGCCGGAAGTTCGGGCGTGGCGAACCGGTCCTCCTCGTTGCGGGCCACCGTGCCGCTCTCGTCCATGCCTTCCCACCCCGGGGGATCGCTCCCCCCACCTTCACCGGTGACGGTGAGGCGAAACGCATTCTCTCCCAAGGCCCAACCGCGTACGCCGACGAAGATGGTTCCGGGCGCCGCGAGGTTCACCTGGCACTGCTCCTCGCTCCCGTCCCGGTACGGACGGCAATCGTACTGCTCGATGGTGGGAACCTGGCCGACGCGCACGTACAGGTCCGCGTCGCCACCGGGTCGGTCGGGGTCGTGCGACAGGGTCACGACGTAATGCCCCGCAGCGACCTCGCCGGTGTCGAAGAACAGCATCTCGTCACGGTCGACCTCGGCGGTCACGTCGAGCAGGCCGTCACCGCCACCGTGGCCCCCTCCTTGCGGAGCACAGGTCTCGGGCTCGTTGGCGCACAAGAGCAACGCACGTGCCTTCGAGTAGGCGATGTACGGGTTGTCGCCGTTTCCGCCCAGGTCGTCGGCCTCCTCCCCGTATCCCTGAGCGTGAACGGCCATCCAGATGAAGTCGGGGTGCAGCTCCTTGCTGTCGCGGCCCCAATACGCCACGGGATCCTCGATCCACTCGCCACCCACGATCCCGCCCTGCGCATCGAGCTCGAGAACGTAGTTGAGCTCGACCCGCACCGGATCGACGTCGCGCTCGTCGGCCCGACGCAGGAGCTGGGTGGGACCGACGGAATCGGAAACCATCCAGTACGCCAGCTTGACCCGCTTGAACGCCACCGCGCTGCCGTTGAATCGGTAGTCCGATCCGTTGGCCCCCACCAAGGCGTTGGCCTGCTGTTCGGTGACGTCGACCTGCTCGAGGATCTCGTAGCGAATGATCGGGAAGTTCCAGACCTCGTGATCGTAGTTGTGATCGATCACGAACGCCGGCCTCGCCTGCTCGCCGCCCCCCACCAGGCTACGCACGCCGCGCCCCAGTAGGCTGGTGATCGCGACATGAAACGACCCGGGGTTCAGGTCGCGGCAGGCCACGTCGGTGGGACGCCCGAACTCGTCGCGCTCGATCTCGTCGGGGGCGGTGTTGCAGCGCCGCCCGGTGAACGTCGCCTGATCGCTGAAGTAGAGCTCGGTCATCAGCGCCTCGATGTCCGCCATGCGGAACAGGATGCACGCTTCGGTGTCGCCGTCGGTGCACTCGACCACCCGACCACTCTCCAGCCGGACGCGAACGTCGCGACGCGGGTACCCGAGCGGCTCGGCCGTGGCGTACGACGCCCATCCGTTGCAATGCCCCCACCAGTTCTCGGGCTCGACCCATTGGTAGACCCCCTGGTTCTCCAGCTCCCATTTGGTCGCCGGCCCCGCCACCGTCACTTCCGGATGCTCGATCCGCTCGCAGTTCTGTGGATCGACGACGTAGTCCCGGTAGCGGCAGTGCGAGACCGCGGCCACGGTCGTCTCCTGCCCGGGGTAGAAGAGCAGATCGTACTTCTCCACCGGCGACAGCCGATCGCGATCGCTCCGGTCGTCGTAGTCCTGGCTGGCACCGGGCTGCCAACGCCACGCCGTGCCGTTCTTGCTCTGCGGCCACCACGTGGAGGCGAACACGTCCCAGTCGGATTCGCCTTGCGTCGGAACCCCGTCGAAGCGAAAGAAGTCCGTGTTTTCCCGCAGGTCGGGGTGAAAGCGCGTGGGCCGGTTCTGCGCGTCGATCGGCTCGGTCTTGCCGTGGTCGTCGAACGTGACCACCGCATGAGCGCCGCCCCGAATCTGGGTACCGGTGTGCTCGTCGTAGCCCAACACGTAGAAGTAGGAGCCGTCGCGGAAGTCTTCGGACACGGGGCGCATGCCCTCGTCGGGCGCGGCACAACCGCCCGAAAGCGCCAGAAGAGTCGGAAGCGAGATTCGAAGCACGCGCATCGTTCACCTCGAGAGCGTTGTCGTTTCGGTCGCGCAGCCACGCCCGTCTCGACCACGCGTGTCGGTGTAAGGCAATGTGCGTGCCAGCCTCATATACCCTCGTCCACCCGAAAACCCCAGCTGTTCGGCGCCCTCCCACCGCACGACCCAAGGACCCCTGACCAGTCCCGTTGCCAACGAGTGGCCACACCACTATCCACCCGCTGCCTCCGCGTCTTCTTGGACGACCTTCGCAAGGGTCGAAGAACGCCCTTCGGCCGGCACCCGCACTGCCGACACGACCTGCACGCTCGCGATGAAGCGCTGCAGCCCTGGATTGAGGGTGTGGCCTCGGGCCGCTACCAGGGTACGGGTGCGCTCACTGGAGGGCGATCTGGATGTCGTACTCGTTTTGGGCGCCGGACCAGCCGTGTACCGATACGTAGAAGGTGCAGGGGGCACAGCCGGCCTGTCCTACCGTGTACTCGTAGTGCTCGTTCGACGTCGCGCTCTGTCCCTGCGCAGCGCTGCAGGTCCCCGGGTCGTTCTCGGTGCACGGCGTCAAGTCGGTACCGTTTCCGTCGAAGAAGTGGAGGTCCAGGTCTTCGTCGAAGCCGGTCTGCACGAACGTCAGATCGATCGCCACCGTCTCCGCCGTGTACAGCTCGATCTCGTAGAAGTCGTCGTCCCCCGCGCAGATCATGCGCTGGGTGGATACGTACGGATCGGGCCAGACCTCGGCGTACACCGCCTGCGCGAACCCATCGTCGTCCTCGAACGCGTCGTCGGTGCACGTGCCCGCGCACGATCCTTCCGTATGCTCGAGCAGCATGTCGTAGGTGTTGTCGGACGCCCCGAAGGCCGTGACACGCACGAAGTAGGTCCCCGCCGGCAGGCATTCTTCGACCACCTCGCTCGACGTCGGCCCCTCGCTGACCGCCAACACGTCGCCCTGCTCGCCGTACAACCCCAGGCTCAGGTTGCTCGCCGCCCCGCCCTCCACCAGGACCCCCACGGTCCCCTCGCGGGTGGTGGTCACCATGTACCAGTCGTCGTCACCGGCGCACGCGACCAACCCGTAGTGGTCCCCCATCGGAAGCGGGGCTTTTGCAGCCGCCTGTGCCCGCGTGTCGTTCTGCTCGAACCCGTCGTCCTCACACGTCGGCGCCGGATCCTCGCACGACCCGGACAGGGGCACGCACTGCTTGGCCTTCGTGCCGTCGACCGACGCCACCGTCAGACAACCGAAACCCGCGTCACAGTCGGTGCTGCTCGCGCACGCGCGTGCACAAACGGCCTCCGTCCCGGGTCCCGCGGCGACGCACAGATCGTCTGCGCCTCCGCATTGGAGGTCGGCGCTGCAGGGCTCGCACGGCATGGCTCCCCCCGCGCCCCCCGGGTTCGTCACGGTCATCGACCACATGCCCCCCGTGGGGGCCTCGGTGACGTGGTCGCAATCGCCGAAGGCGTCGTCGTCGTCCTTTGCGCTCACCAGATACCAGACGTCGGCCGTGCTCCCCTTCCCCTTGCCGACCACGGGATTCGGGATCCGGGCGCTCCACGTACCCTTGCGCATGTCGCCGTCGACGAGCTTCATCGGCGCGAGGTCGAGCCGCCCGAAGTCGATCGGATCCATCGGCCCCTCGGTCGTGTAGTAGAGGATCGGCTCGCGCGCCAGCCCGAGATCGTCGCCGACCTCCACCCGAATCTCGAGGTCGAGGATCGTCTCCGCGTCGGCCGGCGTGTGCTCGATCGTCGGAGCCTCGCCCGGGCAGTCGTCGCGGGGCGGGCGACGCAAGACCACCAGGTAGTTCTTGAGGGTCTTCGGGTTGAGCCCGTCGTCGGCCGACAGGATCAGCGCATGGCGGTCGTCGTCGAGCTGCGACTTTCCGGGACACCAGCTCCAGGTGGACGACAGACCATCGATCGGCACCAGCTCGGCCCCCTCGATCGTCGGCTCCTCCTGTGAGATCGCCACCTCGACGTCGTCCGGATCCTCCACCACCACATCCAGACGGAGACAGTCGTTGCGCTCGAGATCGAGCGTCGTCCCCGACCCGAGCGGCTTGCGGAAGATCGGCGCCGAGCCGTCGCCCACCACCGAGCGCACCTCGATGTGCGCGGTCACGACGTCCTGGTGCCGCCCGTCGCTCGCGCTGAAGTCCACGAACCAGCTCCCGACGTCATCGGCCAGCGGCGTCCAGCGGAACACGCCCGTCCCGTCCGGCCGGATCGACATCGACGCCTCGGCCATCATCCCTTCGTTGAGCGAGGCGAACGCGTACTCGAGGTCGTCGCCGTCGGGATCGGTCGCCTGCAGCGTGATGACCAGCTCCTGCCCCACGCCGATCACCTGATCGTCGACGCCGCGCAGCACCGGGGCCCCACCGCCGTCCTGGCAGCCGGGCGCGAACGCGAGGCCCACCGCCGCCAGGGCGGCTTCGCGAAGACGTGCATGCGCCCTCCATCCGCGATTTGGTCGACGAGCCGCCACCGTCACTTCTCGCGCGGCCGTGTGCAACCCACGTGCACGGATGAAATCGGTTGCATTCTCCCGATCTCCGGTGCTGCCCCCGGCCGTTGCGGCCCTGTGCGGCTACGACTGTAGCCATCCCCTGGCCAACCCCCGCCCCCATCGCGAACGCGACCCCGGGCCCCCGGCGAACCGAGCCCACCCACGTCGCCGCCCTCCCGCGGCCCCGAGCCCCGCGACCCGGACCCTACGCCGTCTCACTCGCCCGCGAGCTCGGCCGCCAGGTCGTGATCCAGGATCCACCGTGAAATTCGCAGCTCGTGCTCGGCACGCGCCGCGAGCTCCTCGCAGTCCGTCCGCGGCCGCGTGGTCCCGGTGGGACGATCGAAGCACGCCCCCTCGCGCGGAATGTCGCTGCCCTTCCGCACGAACATCCGATCCTCCGCGATCGCCCCCCCGTCGGGCAGCGCAGCGAAACCCGGGTCCGACCCCAACAGCGAGCGTCCCACGAAGCTGCGCGGGGTCTCGATCCCCAGCACGTGCAACAACGTCGGCCCCAGATCGATCTGCCCGCCCACGCGATCGCGCTGCCCCATCAACCCCGCCCCGGGGATCCACAATGCGACGGGTACCCGGTGAAGGCGCACCGGCACCGACGGATCCCACTGCTCGATCCCGGCGAGCCGCAGCATCTCGGGCGTCTCGGGCAGACCGGTCACGTGATCGCCGTACACCATCACCACCGTACGCTCCCCCAGCCCGCTCGCCTCCAGATCCGCGAAGAACTGCTCGAGCGCCGCATCGAAATGGTGCATCGCGTGCAGATAGTTCCCCAGCGGCGTGCCCTGCAGGCCTCCCATGTCCAGCACCTCCAGCGCGGGCGGGAACTTCTCGTAAGGGTGATGAAGGCTCAGCGTGATGAGGAACGCGAAGAACGGCTCGCGGACCGAGGCGAGACGCTCCGCCATGCGCTGCAAGAAGGTCTCGTCCGACAGGCCCCAGCCCACGACCGCACCGCTGCCCAACTCGCGCCGAAACAACGAGGTCTCGAACCCATAGCGCGGGTGCAACACCGCCCGATTCCAGAATCCGCGCGCATACGGATGCGCCGACAACGTCGTGTACCCCGCGCCCGCCAACGCATGGGCCACGGTGACGAAGCGGTTGTCCTTCCGCAAGAAGCTGAGCGCCCCCGCTTCGAGCGCGTGACCGGACGCGAGCACGAGGTGCTCGGCGTCGGACGTCCGCCCCTGCGCGGTCTGGTCGAAGATCGCGGAGAACCGCAGCCCGGTCTCCGCAGCCCGGTTGAGAAAGGGCGTGACCTCCTGCCCGTCCACGCGCGCGCCCACGACCCACGCCTGCAACGCCTCGACCTGGATCAGCACCACGTTCATGCCGCGCGCCACGCCGAACGCGTCGTCCGCAGGCCGTTCGCGACGATCCACCCACGCTTCGATCTCCTCGCGCTCGGCGGGCGACAACGGAGCGGGCCCCCCCATGTCCCGCACCGCGCGTCCGAGCTGGAACAGGTGCGTCCCGACGTAGCCGAATCGCTGCACGTTGTCCTGCTCGGAGAAGATCCGCACGCCTCGTTCCCCGCCCAGGTCGGACCCCAGTCGCACGACGGCGGGCATCGCCAACAGCAGCGACGTCACCGGCAGCACGGCACGCGCACGTCCGCGCAATCCCACCGCGGGCACGCGCATCCCCAGAAGCGGGATCCCGGAGAACGCGATCGCGACCAGCCACCCTTGCGATCCCTCGAGCAGCGAGCCCACGGTGGCCCCGGCGTCCAGCAGATGGTGCGCCGCCACGGTGGCCGACAGCGGCACGATGCTCCCGAAAAAGTGCAGATAACCCAGATCGGCGATGCCGAGCAGCACCACCAGCCCGACCACGACCATCCCCGCGAACGGACGCCCGCGCGGGGGCACCGTCGCGACCCCGGCCCCCATCAGCGCCGCCACCGAGCCGATCATCGTCCAGCTTCCGTCCCAGGGAGGCAAGTCCGCCAGGTCCCCGAACGTCTCGGTGGCCACCACGATCGCGGCGCCCGTCCATGCGGGCCACGCCCCCTCGGCGACGATCGAGCGGACGCGATCGGATCCGCGGCGCGTCGCCGCCACCGCACCGACCGACAACGCGAACATGCCCATCACCAGCCACGGCGGCAGCTCGATGACCCGCACGCCGTACACGCCGGTCCCTTGCACCGGCGCGCCGAACCAGCGGACGTGCTCCCGGACCATCGCGATCTCCAGCTCGTGGGGACCGCCATCGGTGGGCCCTCGAACGCGAGCCTCGACTTCGACCGTATCTCCCGGCGCCACCTCGCGCGGCAGGCCGCTGCGCCGGCCCTCGGCCACCACCACGTTCCCGTCACGGTCCTTCCAACGATACGAGACGTGGTCGCCCGTCGCTGGGCTCCACGCGTCCGCCCCCTCGTTGCGCAACACGACCGTCATCGTTCGCGTTCGTCCTGCCGCGATCACCGACGGCACGTTCGCCTCGACGACCGACCACGCCAGCCGAGACGCGCCCACCGTCACCACCTGCGGCTCAGTCACCACACTCCACAGCGGGCGCCCGAACCAGGCCTTGCCCTCGCGCACCGGCTCCCACTGCAGTCGATAGCGCCCCGGCTCCGCCGGTGCCTGCAGCCGCGCCCGAAGCTCGATCTCCTCGCCGGGGTCGACCGCCTCGGGCAGCGACGTCCTCGAGCCGTCGCTCACCACCACCCGCCCATCGAGATCGAGCCACCGGTAGGAGAGGCGATCGCCCGTCTCGTCCGACCACGTCTCCTCGCCCTCGTTGCGAAGCACCAGCGGCACCTCGACGACCTCCGACGCGTGCAACATGGGCGGCTCCGCACCGCCGACCAGCGCCCACGCGAGCGCTGGCTCGACCGCCTCCACCGCGATGGCCGGGGACGCCTCGCTCGGCCCGAACCACCGCACGTGCTCGCGCACCGGCTCGAACACCAAATGATGGGGTCCCGGACGCGAAGGGAGATGCACGACCGCCCACACGTCCACGGTCTCGCCGGGCGCGACGTCGGGCAAGGGCGTGCGCGCCCCCTCCCACTCCACCAGCGCACCGTCGCCGTCGTACCAGTGGTACGCCAGCGCATCCCCGGTGCGACCGGACCACGTCGCACACCCGTCATTGCGCAGCCGAACCCGCACGCGCAGCTCGACGTGCGCGGGCAAGGTCGGGGGCACGTCGTGCTCGACCACGGTATAGGCGAACGCCGGACCGTCCCCCGCCACCTGCACGGGGATCGGCGGAGCCGGATCGTGCCAGGCCACCTCCTCCCGCACCATCGCCCAGCGAAGTGCATAGGCGCCCTCGACTTCGGGGGCCACCAGCGTCGCCATCAGCTCCACGCGCTGGCCGGGCCGCACGGCGTGGGGAAGGTGCGTTCGCCGACCGTCACGCACCACGAGCCCACCGTGCTCGTCCATCCAGTGGTAGCCGAGCCGATCCCGCTCGTCGGGACGCCACGTCAGCGTGCCTCGGTTCTCCACGGCGAGGGTGACCAGCCGCCCTTCACCGGGACACAGGCGCGCGGGCGTCTGGTGCCAGTCGAGCCGAAACGCCAGCGGCTCCTCGGCGCCGGCGACCCCCGGGCCGAACCACCACGCGACGAGGCACAGCACGAGCGCCGCACCGCCGCGACACCAACGAGCCGCCGCGGCGACGCGTCCCGCCGTCAGGCGCTGGCCTCGGCGGCTTGCTCGCTGTGCCACCGCTTCATCTTGCGCTTGATCATCTCTTTTTTCACGAGCCCCACCATGTCGACCAACAGGCGACCCGTGAGGTGATCGTGCTCGTGCTGCAGGGCGCGGCCCAACAAGCCCTCGCCCTCCACCTCGAACGTGTTCCCGTCGACGTCCTTGGCCCGCACCTTCACCCACCGCGGGCGCTTGACCTCCACGAACACGCCGGGAAAGCTCAGGCACCCCTCCTCGGAGATCGCCATGCCCTTGCCCGTCTCCACGATCTCCGGGTTGATGAACACCATGGGGGGGGCGTCCGGGTCGCCGGTGGCGACCTTGCCGTCGATGATGAACAGCCGCTCCATCCGGCCCACCTGGATCGCGGCGATCCCGGCCCCGTCCAGCGCGTACATGGTGTCGGTGAGATCGCGGACGAGCGCACGGATGTCGTCGTTGAAATCGACGACCTCGAAGGTCGGCTCCCGCAGGCGGGGGTCGGGGTACTTGACGACGTCTAGAACGGCCATGGACTGCTCCGGAGCAGCGTAAGCTGACGAAAGGGTAGCTTGGGGCGCGGCCGAGTGCTACATGAGCGTCGGGCGCCCGGCCAGGGGCCATGCGCTCGGGGACGACCGAGCCGGTCGCGACGCCGATTCGCCACCACCGAACGTCGCCCTCACCACCATGAGCAAGCTCGCCGATACCATTCGCACTTCGCTCGCGGGCGTCAAGGACCCCGCAACCCAGCTCCCGATCGCGTCGAGTGGTCAGCTCGCAGAGATCGCCGTGCGCGAAGACACCAAGGCGGCGGTGCTCACGGTCGACCTGATCTCGCCGGGCTATCCCCTCAGAGACGCGCTCGATGGCGCGATCCGCTCGGCGCTGCAGTCGGTCGACCTCGCGTCGCTGCAGATCGAGTACCGCCTCCGCGTCCCGCACAAACCGGCGCGCCAGGATCTCAATCGCCTGCCCACCGTCAAGAACATCATCGCCGTGGCCGCGGGCAAGGGCGGCGTGGGCAAGAGCACGATCAGCGTGAACGTGGCGCTCGCGCTGCATCGGTTGGGTGCGGCGGTGGGGATCCTCGATGCCGACATCTACGGTCCCAGCGTCCCCAAGATGCTCGGCACGCCCGATCAGGAGCCCGGCACCGCCGTGGGCGGCGGCGGCATCACGCCCGCGGTCTACCGCGGGATGCCGGTGATGAGCGTCGAGTACTTCGTCGAGCCCGGCAAGGCCGTCATCTGGCGCGGCCCGATGATCCACAAGCTGCTCACGCAGTTCCTCGAGGACGTGCGCTGGGGCGAGCTCGACTACCTGGTGGTCGATCTGCCCCCGGGCACCGGCGACGCCCAGCTCTCGCTGTGCCAGCTCATTCCGATCACCGGTGCGATCGTCGTCACGACGCCCCAGGAAGTCGCGCTCATCGACGTCCGCAAGGCCATCAACATGTTCCAGAAGCTCGAGGTGCCCATCGTCGGCGTCGTCGAGAACATGAGCTACTACCGCTGCCCCTCGTGCGGCCACCACGACGAGATCTTCGGCGCCGGCGGAGGCAAGCGCCTGGCCGAGGAGTTCGGCACCGAGGTGCTCGGCCGCGTCCCCATCGATCCCAAGATCGCGTTCGGCGGCGAGTCGGGCCGACCCGTCGTCGAGACCGCTCCCGACTCCGAGCACGGCCGCATCCTCTTCGACCTGGCCGCGCGCGCAGCCCTCGAGACCAGCAAGCGTAGCGCCACCGGCCCCAAGCGAAGTTCTCTACTCCGCACCGTCGACTAGGGGGTCTCGAGGAAATCGCGTGGGGGGAACGTCGGCGTCCGTGCCAGCGGCGCCGACGCTGGCCGACAGTTTCGAGCGTCGAGCCGACGCAGGCCGCGTCGACGGGCTAGTTGAGCATCATCCGGGGGAACCGCCCGGTATCGCTCAGCACGTCGCAGATCGCCGCCGCGCACTCGAGCAGCTCTCCGGCGCGCTCGTCGGCGCATTCCGCTTCCATGCAGCGCTGCTGCAGGTCCAGCAACGGCGAGCGACCATCGAGCGCGGCGTCGGAGATGAGGCCCAGCGTCGGCACGATGGCCGCGATGGCATACAGCAGCACGCGCGCATCCGGGATCTCGAGCACCGCGTGGACGAGCTGACCGTCCTCGGGCCGCAGCGTGGTGCAGATGCGCTCGAGCTGCGCCTTGAGGATCTCGAGCTGATGCAGGTCGTTCGGTGCATCCTCGGGTAGCAGCTCGCAGGCGACCTCCCGAAACGACTTGTTGCGCGGCAGCTCGTGGAGGGCCCGGACGCGACGCAGACCTTCCAGTCGAATGAAGCGCCGGCCGTCGGGCAACCGTTGGTGCGACAGCAGCCGGCCGACCCCGAACACCGGCTCGAAGTCCGGGAATCCCGCATAGTCTTCCTCGTACCCGGGGCACAGAAGCGGCACGCCGATGTGCCGGCCGCCGGCCAAGACGTGGTCCACCAGATCGAGGTACCGCGGCTCGAACACGTTGAGCGGAAGGACCATGCCCGGCAACAGCACCGCGTTGGGCAGCGGAAAAATTGGCAGGGCCGACAAGACTTCCGGTCGAGGCGCGCGGTCGTCGTCGAGCATCTGCCGGACAAGCGTAGTGCACAAAGGGGAGCCGGGCGAGGCCGACCCCGTCCAAACGTCGGCGAACTTCGTTTTCGTCGCTTCGCCGCGCTGCTTCACCTCGTTTTCCGTCGCAGCGATCTCGCCCCTTCGTTCTCCGGCGCGGCCGAAATCGGCGAGGCCGACCCCGCGCGCGGGTCCGGCGTGCTCGCCCGTGAAATTTGCGACGCGCGCCGACGTGCGTCGCCAACGAGAGGTGCTACACCCTTCGAACATCCCCGGGACGCGGGCTTTGGCCCGCGGGGGGCATCGCTCATCTCGAATACGCCGTCCGCGGCGGCGCTCCCCAGGCGCGCAACCGAAGACCCCTCGGGCTCGGGTGGAGCGTCGCGACCGACGAGCGCGGCGTGACCGAAACGTCGGTGTTCACCGCGGCTGGCCCGGAAGGAAATTCGAGAATGCCACGGAGGCCCCCGTCCACGGCGAGCGCTCGGCACAGCGATCGAGATCGAAGTCGATCCGGCTGATCGCCCCGAGGTGCTGCACGAAACGACCATAACCGGCTGCCCCCAGCCCCACCGCCTGCGCCAGCAGGATCCGGCACACCGTGTTGTGTGCGTACACGATCACCGACCCGCGCTCGCCGGCCCGTGCATGCGACTGCACGATCCCCTCGACGCAGGGCAGCACCCGCGCGGCCACGTCGAGCACGCTCTCGCCCCCTTCGGGCATGCGAAACTCCAGCATGTCGAGGTACCGGCGTCCTGCGAGCTCGGGAAACCGCACCCGCGCCTCGGCGTGCGGAAGCATCTCCAGGCACCCCAGATGCATCTCACGCAGCGCGGGATCGGGCACCACCTCCACGCCCCGTCCGCGTGCGATCGCCTCGGCCCCCGCACGAGCGCGCCGGAGATCGCTGGCATAGATCCCGTGCAGGTCGATCGTTTCGAAGTATCGCACCTGCGCGTCCACCTGTGCGCATCCCCGCGCCGACAGACCGACGTCGTGCTGCCCGTAGAAGATGCCCGGCGGCTCGCACTCTCCGTGCCGCACCACGAACAGACGCAGGGTGGTCACATCAGCCGGTCCTGCAGCTCGGGGCGCCCTTTCATCTCCCCGCGGAACGACGAGGTCACCACGGTGGCGTCGTGCTTGTCGTCGGGGATCCGCAAGCAGGTGTGCGCACCGACCATCACGCAACCGGCGCCTCGCGCATCGAGGTGTTCCATCAACGCGTCCACGATGTCGTTGCAGGCGCGCTCTTGCAGGGTGAGCCGCTGGGTGTAGCAGCGAACCAGATCCCCGAGTCGCCCGAAGCCCACGAGCTTGTCGCCGGGCAAGTACGCGACCGTCGCCTTCCCGGTGTAGGGCAACAGATGGTGCGGACACATGCCGTGGTACGGCAGGTCCCGAATCACCACCAGCTCGGTGGGGGCCTCGCCGAGCACCGGGTCGCCCAGGATCACCGCGGGATCCATCGCGTAACCCGAAAGAAACGACGTGGCCCACAGCCTTGCGACCCGCATCGGCGTGCCCGTCAGATCCTTGTGCGACAGGTCCAGGTCGCAGGCCCGCAGGAGCTCGCGCACCGCGTCCACCAGCCGCGGATCCGCCGTGGTGTCCTCGTCCGCATCGCCCAGAGGCACCGGCTCAGGCCTCGGCCGAATCGCTCGCGTCATCGTCGTCCTCGGATCCGTCGGCCGCGGCCTCGTCGTAGACCTCCGCCCCCTCGAGCTCCCGCGCCCGCCACACCAGGCGAAAGCACCTCGGCAGCTCTTCGAGCGGCGGCACCCGTCCACACGCCTCGCACTCCACCCGCGGCTGCGTGGCGGAGCACTCCTCGCAGACGGACAAGAGCGCGCTGGTGCATCGGAAGTCGGCCCGCAGCCGCTGCAGCACCGCGATCTTGCGCTCCAACCGATCCGCCTGCCGGCGCAGCTCGGCCTCCAGACGCTCGACGGCGACGGCATCGGTCCCCGAGGCCTCGCGGATCGCCAGGAATTCCGTGACCTCCTCGAGCGTCCAGCCGGCCTCGCGCAGGCTGATGATGAAGTTCAACCGCTCGAGCTCGCTCACCGCGAACAACCGATGCCCGCCCGCACTGCGCAGAGCCCGAAGCAAGCCCTGCCGCTCGTAGTACCGGACCGTCCGTGGGGTGCATCCGCTCCCCTGCGTCATGTCCTTGAGAGTGAGCACGTCGTGTCTCGACCGAGAGCGCGTCTTCAGAACGCTGACCCAAGGGTAGCGCCATGTCAACGCGCCCGCCGCACCTCGCTCCACGCACATCGTGCGCCCCACGGGATCGCACGGCCGCGAGCGGTCCCACCGGCGGACCACGCCTCGGCCCTCCCGCGGCCGCCGCGACCGCGCCCGACAGCCCCCCTCGGGCGCGCGGGTCCTTCATCCCGGGCTGCTAAGCTTCCCGCGATGAGCGACGTCGATCCCCATCGTCCCGTGGCGCTGGTGACCGGAGGCGCGATCCGGGTGGGGCGCGCGATCGTCTTGGCCCTCGGCGCGGCGGGCTACCGCGTGTGGGTCCATCATCACGGCTCGACGGACGCCGCGCAGGAGCTTCGCGCCAAGCATGCCGACACGGGATCGGGCGGCGTCCTCGAGCTCGCGCGGGCCGATCTCACGCAGGCCGATGCACGTCGCGAGCTGTGCTCGAAGATCCTCGATCCCTCGGGCCCCGCGGGTGGACGTCTCGATCTCCTGGTGAACAACGCCGCCAGCTTCGAGGACGGACCCTTCCTCGAACGAACCGACGCCGACCTCGAGCGCGTGCTCGCCCTCAACCTCGTCGCTCCCGTCTCGCTGTGTCGTCACCTCGCCCCCGCGTTGGCTCGCGCCCCTGGGGGGAGCATCGTCAACATCCTCGACGTCGCCGCATTCCATCCCTGGCGCCGCTACCTCGATCACTGCACGGCGAAGGCGGGCCTGTGGATGGCCACGCGTGCGCTGGCGGTCGAGCTCGCGCCGATCCGCGTGAACGCGGTCTCCCCGGGCACGGTGCTGTGGCCCGAGGGACCGCGCTTCGGGCCCGATTCGGAGCACCGCGCCCAGGTCCTGCGCCGGATCCCGCTGCTGCGCATCGGCCGACCCGAGGACGTCGCCGACGCGGTCCTGTTCTTCGCGCGCAGCTCCCACGTCACCGGCCAGAATCTGGCCGTGGACGGCGGCCGCCTGGCCGCCGTCGACGCGTGACCGCTGCCGAGCCACCCGATCGGCCGGCCGAGGCGGGGCGCATCCTGCGCTTGTCGGCCCGGGGCTTGACCACCGCACCCCACCCTCCTATATGTTCCGCCCCCTCCCTGACGACCGCGGAACAGACCTCCACCGAAACGCCCAGCGTGGGCACCGACGACAAGGCCCAATACGAGCCCGTGCAGGGGCGCCCCCTGGAGGTGAAGGTCGACGAGCGTGGCGTGGAGCGAGCGATCCGCAAGCTCCGTCGCCTGATGGCGAGCGAGGGCGTGTTGCGAGAGATCAAGCGTCGGCGCCATTACGAGAAGCCGAGCGTCAAGATGAAGCGAAAGCTCCGCGAGGCCGAGCGTCGTCGCAAGCGACGCGAGCGCAAGAAGGCGCAGTTCGACCACCGGTAGGGTTCCGCCCCCGAGGGCTCGCACCCTTTCGGCCCCGTGACCGTCGCGTCCGTCGTGCCCGATTTCGGGCGACGTGGACGGGCCAGCGACAGCGAGCGCCCTGCCCTCTCGACCACTGGACCACCGGTCCGGTAGCCTGACCGCATGGGTCGTCGCCTGGTCGTTCCCCGCATCGAAGGCTCCGCCGCCCCGACCGAGGGCACACCCAAGCTCGTCGATCCGCCGACGGTCGCCGCCATCCGCATGGTCTACGGCGTCGGTCAAGGCAGCGCCGCGCCCCCCGACGACGATACATTCAAGCCCACCTATCAGGTGTCGCTCCCGCTGTTCTCGATGGGTGGCCTCGATCCCGACGGCGTCTACGAATTCGACGCCGGTCTCCTCCTCGACACCATCCGCCACCGGTCGCAGCGTCGCCAGTGGGGGCTGCGTCTCGAGATCGAGATCACTCAGACGCCCGAAGCCGTGAGCACCGCGGACATTTGGGTCGAAGCCCCCTTCGTCGACGACGATTCCTTGGGTCTGCACGTCCTCGGACGCACCGGCCGAGGCACGATCCTCGACGGCGGCGGCCGATCGATCGTCTTGGCGACCACCGTCATTCACGACGGCAAGCGTGCCGGCGCGCTGTCGGGCGCCTACACCTTCCAGCACCGCGACACCGATCCGGCCTCCGACGACAAGGCCTCGATCACCAGCGCCATCCGTTCGGTCCGCCTCGACCTCACCCGCTTCGAGTTCGAAGGCTGACCCCGACCGCACGGCGGTGCGTTGGCGAGGCCCGGCCTCCGCGACCGAAGCCCGCTTCCAGCTCCGACGCCGCGTCCGGTTCCGGGTCCGAGTCCGGGTCCGCCTGCGCCTCCGGGTCCAGGTCCGCCTCCGGGTCCAGGTCCGCCTCCCGGTCCAGTTTTGGTTCCAGATCCGACTCCGGGTCCGAGCTCCGGCTCCGGCTCGGGTCCGGCTTCGGGGTGCAGGTCCGGGGTTGGTTTCCGGGTCCGGGTCCGAACTCCGGCTCCGGTCACGGCTCCGGCTCCGGGTCCGGGTCCGAGCTCCGGCTCCGGTCACGGCTCCGCGTCCGGGGCCAGGGTCCGGGGTTTCCCTTCCGTGCGGGCACGCAACTTCGCTGCAACACAGCCCCGTCTCGAGCCGATCGATCGTCGTGCGTCGCCGTCCATCGCGTCTCCTCCAGCCCCTGCTCGTCGCGAGCCTCGTCGCGATCTGGCCGTTCGCGCGTGGGCACGTCGGCAGGCTCGTCGACATCGGTGCACCGTCGCCCATCCCCGACAAGATCGGCCTTCGCGTGGGCACCTGGAACCTCCGCAACTTCCCGCGCGATCACGATCTCGATCGCCTGCGCGACACGATCGAAGCTCTCGACGCCGACGTCCTCGCGGTCCAGGAGGTCCGCGACCCCGGGGCGCTGCAGCGCCTCCTCTCCGATCGTCGCGTCCTGGTGTCCGACGCCGGGGGCCGCAACGGACAGCGGCTCGGTGTCGTCGTCGACCCACGCCGCGTCGAGGTCCTCGAGGGTCCGATCGAGCTCCACGGTGTGGCCCTCGGAGAGCGGCTGCGGCCTGCCGTTTCGTTTCGGCTGCGGCCGCGCGCCGCGACGGGGCCGAGCCCGTCGGCGCTGACCGTCGTGGTGGTGCACCTCAAGGCCATGTCCTCGGGACAGGGCGTCCGCACCCTCCAGTGGCTGGCCCTGTGGACGGCCCTGCGGGACACGCCCGGTCCCATCGTGCTGCTCGGGGACTTCAACCTGGCCGGGAGCCCGCTCCTTCCCGCCCCTGCGGAGCTGCAAGCCCTCGCCCGCCTCATGGAGCCCCTCGGCCTACGCCCCGTCGATGTAGGTCTATGCACGGCATACTGGGACGGTGTACGATACGACGCATGGCAGGAGCCCACCCGGCTCGACGCGATCCTCCTCCGCGGGGCCGAGGCTTTACACTCCGGCCTCGCCGGAGCGTGCAGCCGCCACCGATGTCGGCCCGTTCGTTCCTCACCGGCCCACCCTGATCCGGATGTCGCACTGAGTGATCACTGCCCGGTGTGGATCGACCTCGGTATGGATCCGAGCTAGTGCCACCCGTGATCCACCTCGCCGAATCGGCGGCTCGCCTTTAGCAAAATCATCCGGCTCTGGATCCCCTTCGGCGGCACCGGCGACTACCACCCGACGTGATGCGCTCGACCTCGCAGCCGTCGGAAAAGTCCGGCCTGGAACGAGGTCGCCGGTTTGAGCATTCCCGCCTTCATGCGGTCCAAGGCTCGCACCGTGGTGAGGACGCCCGGCGCGGTTACCTGACAAACCTACCCACGAATTGGGAACGCTCGGCGTTGCGTGTTCCCGGGGGCCTATGGGACCATCCGCGACGGATCAAGGTGCTGCAGCCCCCAAGCCCCCAAGGCCAGTACCCGGCGCTCACCAACGCGGACTCGGCAGGACCTCGTCCCACCCGCCTTGCTTCCACCCCGGCGCCGAAACGACAAACCAAACAAGCAACTTCACCTCTGATCGGGACCAGGACGTGGAGTCCTTCGCAGTAACAAAGGAATCAACGATGAACGGAATTATGCATCTGGGTAACAAGGGATGGTCGCTCGCGGGCATGGGTGCCCTCCTCGGCTTCGCCATGTCCGCGCAAGGCTGCGAAGACGGGTTGGGCGACCTCGCCGAGCAGTGCGGGCTCACCTGCCCCGCCGAGGGCATCCTCGAAGGCAACGCGAGCATCTCCGGCATCGCCAGCCTCGACGCCTTCTTCGGCGCGGTCATCGACGTCCAGGCGTCGGCCGCCTCCGTCCGCGCCAACGTGCAGGCCGAGCTCGACGCGCTCGCGCTCTCGCTGGGACTCGAGCCGGGGGCTGCAGCCGCGGAGATCAGCGCCGCCATCAAGGCCAAGCTCGACGCCTCGATCGACGGGAGCCTCCGCATCGACTATCAGCCCGCCAAGTGCTCGGCCTCGGTCGAGGTCGCGGCCAAGGCCGCGGCCGAGTGCGACGTCGAGGCGGACCCGGGCATGGTCACGGCCGAGTGCAAGGGAAGCTGCTCGGCCGAGGCCAACGCCATGGTCGACTGTGGGGCCGAGGCCGAGCTCAAGTGCGAAGGCCAGGCGCCCGGCCTGCAGTGCGAAGGCACCTGCCGTGGTGACTGCGAGCTCGAGGTCGCAGCCGAGTGCTCGGGCACCTGCCGCGGCCAGTGCAACGGCATGTGCTCGGTGACCGATGCGCAGGGCAACTGCGCCGGTGCGTGCGACGGCATGTGCCAGGGGACCTGCGAGCTCGAGGCCGGCGGAAGCTGCTCGGGTTCGTGCCAGGGCTCGTGCGAGTACACCCCCCCCAGCGGCATGTGCGAGGGCGGTGCCTCGGCCAAGTGCGAGGCTTCGGGCTCGGCCTCGGTCGAGTGCTCCGGCAAGTGCGAGGGCGAGGTCGAGCCGCCCTCCGTCAGCGCCGAGTGCGAGGCCACCGTCGAGGCCAAGGCCAACGCCAGCGTCGAGTGCACGCCGCCGTCGGTCCAGATCGCGTGGCAGTGGAGCGCCGCGCTCGAGGGCGATGCCCAGGCGCAGGCCGAGTTCAAGGCGTGGATCCAGATCTTCAAGGCCCGCTTCGCCGCCCTGCTCGCCGCCACCGCCAAGGCCGAGATCGTGCTCGACTCGGGTCAGCTCCTGATCAGCGCGGCCGGCGAAGCCGTCGCCGACGTCGCGGCGGAGCTTTCGGTCGGGGGCGACTTCAAGGCCAAGATTGGCGCCGGTTGTGCGCTCACGGCTCTCGGGGACGTGGGCACAGCCCTGCAGAGCACCGTCGGTGACATGCAGGCCTCCATCTCGGCGGTGGCCGAGATCTCGGCCTCCGTCGGCGGCTGAGCCGACGCTCGCGGGCCCACCTCGGGCCTCGCGGAGGTCTACGCCTCGCGGGGCGTCCCGGACGACCGGGGCGCCCCGTTCGTTTCCGGCGGAGCCCCGAGCACGATGCGTGCTCCGCTCGGCCCACGTGATCGCCTTCCACGACGCGCGGACGGGCGCCCCGGACACCGGGGCGCCCCGTCTCGTCGGGGTGCGTCGGATATCCTTGCCCGGCGAACGCGAAAGCGCATGTCGACCCCCGCGCATTCACGACCTGCTCTCGTCCCGGCCCTGGTCGGGCTCGCGTTTTCGGCCGTGCTCGCGGTGGTGCACGTCCGGACCTACCTGCGTCCGTCGGCCGACAGTTTCTGCTCGGTCGACGCCTCGTTCGACTGCGTGGCGGTCGCCCTCTCCCGCTTCTCGATCCTGGCGGGCATTCCCCTGCCTTTGTGGGGGCTCTTCGGATTCCTTGCCATCGCCAGCGCGGCATGGCGGCGCTCGCCCCTGCTCTTGCCCCTGACCGCGTTCGCCACGGTCGCATCGGTGTTGCTCCTGCTCGAGGAGATCCTGGCGATCGGCTCGGTGTGCCTCTTGTGCGAGGCCGTGCACGTCGCGAGCGTGTGGGCCCTGGTCGCGGCGATCCGTCACCGCAAGGCCTTCGTCCGCCCCGTATCCCGCGGTGACCTGTGGAACGAGGTCACCCTCCCCATCCTCTTGCTGGTCGGCGCCCGGCTGTTCGTTCCGCCCTACTGGGCCGGCGTGATGTGGCTCAGCGGGCCGCCGGTATCCACCGGCGTCGACGAGGAGGGCCTCCACTGGATCGGGGCCGAGTCACCGACCCTGGTCGTGCACGAGTGGGTCGACTACGCCTGCCCCCACTGCGCGATCGGGACGTCGCGCATGAAGCGAAAGGTGGTCGAGCATCCCGACACCCTTCGGCTCGTCCGACGACATCGCCCGCGCACCAAGTGTGTGTCGCGCGTGCCCAGAAGCTGCATTTTCGTGCGCGCCTCCCTGTGCGCCGGCAAGCAAGGCAAGTTCTGGGAGATGGACAGTTGGCTCTTCGCACACGCGGTCGGTAACGTCTGGACCGACGTGATGCCAGCCGCCGAATCCATCGGCATGAACGCCGAGGCCTTCGCCGCATGCCTCGACGACGAGACGACGTGGAGCGAAGCCGATGCGCTCGCCCGCGTCGCCCGAGAACAGAAGATCCTGGACACCCCCGCCTACGACATCGACGGCCAGCGCCTCGACCCCGCGCAAGCGCGCGAGACCCTGAACGCAAGACTCTGACCCGGACCCGGACCTGGAACCGGAAACCGGGAACCGGAATCGGAACCGAAAGCCAGAACCGGAAACCGGAGCCCAACCCGGCAACCGAAACCGGGGCCGGTGACCGGGGCCACGGCCGGGTGCAGGGGGCGCTGGGGTTGCTAGAGGATCGGGCATGCTGTGCGGGCGGAGGGGCTCGGCGATCGTGGGTGCGGTCGGGCTGGGGCTGGGCGTGGCGGCGGGGATGCTCGAGGGGTGCGATACGGTCGACTCGCTTTGCGGGCCCTGCGGGCGGATCTCGACCGCCGAGCTGTCACCCAGCGGCGAGGGGCCGCTGGACGGGTATTTCCCGGCCGTCGCGACCATCCAGACGCGCGCCGAGGGGGCGCGAAGGCGGTTCGAGGCGGTGTTCTACGAGCTGTCGATCCAGTACGGGCTCGACCCCAACCGGCTCGACGAGGAGACCCTGGCCGAGCTCATCGCAGCGATCGCCGCCGACATCGACGCGCACGCGTCACGCATTCTCGTCGCCTACACGCCACCGCGGTGCATGGCGGACCTGGCCACGGCCGTCGATGCGCAAGCGCGGTGCGAGGCCTCGATCGGGTGCCGCGGCTCGGCGCCACAGCAGCCGACCTTCGTGTGCGAGGGCATCTGTCACGGGCAGTGCCTCGGGGACTGCAAAGGAGCCTTCGCCTGCGAAAGCCGTGAAATCGGGATCCCCTGCGGGGGGATGTGCATGGGCACCTGCGAGACCGCCGCGGCGGCGCCGTGCGAGGGGACCTGTCGGGGGGTGTGCACCGCGGGCAACCCCGGCGATGGGTCGTGCACGGCCTACGACGAACGTGGCGCGTGTGCGGGGCGATGCCTGGGGCTGTGCGCCGGCACCTGCGAGGTGGCCATCGGCGCGGTCTGCAACGGGACCTGCCACGGCACCTGCATCGACGACACCTCGCCCGGGTGCGCCGGCTCCAAGCAGTGCTACCGCGGGTGCCAGGCGTGCACCGATCGCTGCGAGGGCCATCTGGTCCCGCCCAGCTACGCCGAGGATTGCGAGATCACCGAGGACTGCCGCCCGCAGGCCCAGGCGCTCGCCGAGGCGAACCTCCAGTGCACCACCCCCTCGCTGGACTACGCCATCACCTTCCGCGACGACGTCGATCCCGACGACCGCGCGGGCTTCTCGGCCCGCATGCGGGCCCTCGAGGCGCTGGCCGAGCGGCACTTCCACGATCTCGCCGTCGTCGACGCGCTGTTTTACGGTCGCGTCGAGGGCCGGACCCTCTTCGATCCCTCACCGGTCGACGAGATCGCGGCCGAGTTGCGGGCTCTGTTCGACGCCGGCTTCGAGCCGCACTTCGACATCCCGCGCGGCCGCTTGGTCTGCGTCGACCCGGCGTTTCGGGAGGCCATGAACATCCTGGAGAACGCTCGAGAGCGGCTCGAGCGGACCATCGATCACCGCCGCGCCTTCGCGGCCTTCCTCGCGTCCCCCACCTGACCTACAGCGGGCCCGAGAGGGTCTCGCCGACCTGGTGGAGCTTGAGCAAGTTCACCGACGACCGAGACTTGATCGGGTGACCGAACGTGATCACGATGCGCGCCCCCGGGTCCAGAAATCCCCGCCGCAGGATCGCCTGGTCCATGTCGATGAACATGGTCTCGCCGTCGTCGCTCGACGGTGAGAAGAGCACCGGGCACACACCCCAGTACAGCGCGAGCGCCTGGTAGGTGTCGGGGTTGGGCGTGAACGCGTAGATCGGAACCCGCGGCCGATACTCCGACACCAGTCGGGCGATGCCACCCGTCCCCGTGTAGGTGATGATCGCTTTGGTATCGGGCCAGCTCTCCGAGGCGTGCACCGCCGCGCGGGCGATGGCATTGGTGGTGTGGCCCAGGGCGAGGTCGCTGCGGTCTTGGTTCCATGCCCGCGGCGCCTGCTCCGTGGTCCGCACGATCTTGTCCATCGTCCGCACCGCCAGCACCGGATGCAGCCCCGTCGCCGTCTCACCCGACAGCATCACCGTGTCGCTGCCGTCGAGCACCGCGTTCGCCACGTCCGAGGCCTCGGCGCGGGTCGGCCGGGGCTTGCGGATCATCGAGTCCAGCATCTGCGTGGCGGTGATCACCAACTTGCCGCGCCGATTGGCCTTCTCGATGGCCCGCTTTTGGATGATCGGCACCGCCTCGGGCCCCATCTCGACGCCCAGATCTCCCCGCGCGATCATGATCCCGTCGGCGGCATCGATGATCGCATCGAGGTTGTCGATTGCCTGCGGCTTTTCGATCTTCGCGATGATGGGCCGCACCCGTCCGTGGTCGCGCATGCGCTGTCGACACTGCTCGACGTCCTCGGGGCGTCGCACGAACGACAGCGCGACCGCGTCCACGCCGAGATCCAACGCGAACGACAGATCCCGGCAGTCCTTCTCGGTCATCGCCGGCACCTGCAGCTCGACACCGGGGAGGTTGATCCCCTTGTTCGAGCTGAGCAGCCCCCCCTGCACGACGGTCGTCATGAGCACGTCGCCGTCGACCCCGTTCGCGGTCAGCTCGATGTTGCCGTCGTCGAGCAGGATTCGATCGCCAGGCTTGACGTCCTCGGTCAACCGCTCGTAGGTCGCCGTCACTCGCGTGAGCTCGTCGGTCCGCTCGACGGGGGCGTCGGGCCGGATCGAGATCGCGACCTTGTCCCCTTCTTCGAGTTGGAAGCCCTCGCCGGGGATCTTGCCCACCCGCAGCTTGGGTCCCTGCAGATCGGCGAGGATCGCGATGGCCACGTTGCGCCTGCTGGCCTCGCGTCGCACCGCCCGGTACACGCGGGTGTGCTCCTCGTGGGTGCCGTGCGAAAGGTTCAGCCGAACGGCATCCATCCCCGCATCGATGAGCGCTCCGATGATCTCGGGACTCTGCGAGGCAGGTCCGATCGTGCAAAGAATCTTGCAGTGCCGTGGCGGTGCCCCGGGTCGCATGACCAGAGCATGGCCCATCTGCTCGCCGCGTACATGCCCACGCTCCCGCCGCGCCCCCGCGATCCCCTTCTGGACAGGCCTTGGCGGCACTTCGCCGCCCTTGGTCGAACCCGCGCCCGCGTCTTCGCGGCCCCGTCTCCGCGCCGACGCCCGCGTGGCGGATCTCACGTCTGCCCCCTCCCGCGACCGCTCCGCCGCCACCGGTCCCCGCCCTGCGTCCAGTCGGGCCCCTCTCGCGTGGCCCGGATCGCGCCGACATGCTCCGCGGTCGGCCTCCTCGTTGCCCTGCGCCTCCGACCGCGTCTCATGGGGTCGATCCACGACGATGGCACCCCACACCCCGACCACGCGGACGAACGAACGCTTTTCGGCGGGCTCGCTCGGCCGGCGGCCCCTCGGGTCCGTCGTCGCCTCGCCGTCCACACGGACGACCGACGGTCACCGCGACGCGGCGACCCCAAACGCGAGCAACCGAAAGCCCGTTTTCTCGCTGGCCCCCGCCGATTCTCTCCGGACCCACGTCGAGATCGTCGGCCCAGGCGAAAAGCGATCCTGCTCGGCCTTCGTACCGCGGATCCGGTCCAGCGCCGACGGTCGCTTGCCCGCGGCCGTCGTCGGCCACGCGCCGAGGCCACGCTCGCGGGGCCACGAAAGCGCCGGGTGCGGTCCGCTCCTGTGGGGCCCCCTTGCTCGGAGCCCGGCCCCTGTGCTAACTCCTCGGCCCCCGCGAAGGTGGCGGAACTGGTAGACGCGCCAGACTAAGGATCTGGTGGGGCAACCTGTGGGGGTTCGAGTCCCCCCCTTCGCACAACCGGCGCGTCGACCCGAGCGGTCGCGCTGCCGGGCTCCCCTCGGACGGCACCGGCGCGGCGGCCAACGCCGCGCCGCCGCCCGCTTGGCGGCCGCTGCGCCGGCGCCTGAGCGGCTTCTCGAGCCTCCGGCGGGAGGAGCGACCGGTCCGACCGATGTTTTGGGATATGCTCCCGCGCATGGGTGCCCGCCAGCCCTCGACGCCGCGTCGGGCGCCACCGCGGGCGGCCGTGGTCGCCGGATTCTATGCCGGGCTGCTCGTGGTGGGCTTCTTCTGGCACGCCATGGCGCAGGGCACCAACGACGTTTGGCGCGTCGATCCCAGCCAGAAGTTCTACACGCTCCTGTGGACGCCGCTCTTGGGCGTGGGCTTCGGCCTGTTCACGGTTCAGGTGTTCCGGGGGCTCGAGATGCGCATGGCATGGCTCGGCGACCTGCACGCCGAGTTCCGATCGATCTTCGGCAAGCCCCACTCGAGCGAGCTCGTCTTGCTCGCGGCCGCGAGCGCCCTCGGTGAGGAGGTGTTCTTCCGCGGAGCGATGCTCGACGCGTGGGGCGTGTGGGTGTCGAGCCTGGTGTTCGCGCTGCTGCACATCCCGCCCAAGCGATCGCTGTGGCCGTGGACCGCCAGCTCGTTGGTGCTCGGGGTCCTGCTCGCCGAGCTGACGGTGCTGACCGGCAATCTCGGTGCCGCGGTTGCAGCGCATTTCGTGATCAACCTGCAGAACCTCGCTTACATCACCCGCAACCAGCCCCGCATCGCGCTGCGCGGGCCGATCCGTCCCGTCGATCCGTAGGCGCCAACGCGTCCGGCCCACGGGCCGCGCCGGGTTCAACTCCGCGCAGTTCCCAGGTTTTTTGCCGTGGGGGGCCGATTCGGCAAGGGTGAGCCCATGCGCCCTCGGCCACCTCTGTCTCGCCGATCGATGCTGCGCGGGCTCGGGGCGGGTCTCGCCACCGTCAGCGTCGGCACGCTGGTCGCGCCTCGCTGGGTGGGTGCTTCCGATCTGTCCCTGAGCGACCGCGTCGACCTGCTCTACAGCAACCAGTTCCACTTCAACGAGCGCGGACAGCCCCAGATCACCATCGGCCTGATGGAGGGGCAGACCCGGGTCCGCCTCGGCGCCGCCGGAGGCTTGCGGGTCCTCCCCTCGGGCGACGGAGGCACCTCGATCGAAGGAGGTACGCGATTCGAGATCGAGCTGCGGGAAGGCACGCCCGGCGAGCAGCGCTTCACCGTCGTCCTCGAGGAGCTGACCGCCCTGGCCCCCCGCGCGATCGATCGTGCGATCGAGCGCTGGACCGCTCGCGGTCTGGAGCCCAAAGACCACGAGGTGGGCACGGTTTTCGGCGTGAACGGCCACGTGCTCGACAACCGTCGGGTCCTGTTGACCACCGGCACCTTCGGCAGCGAAGCCGTGGCGCTCGAGCACGCCCGCAAGCTCAAGGACGACCACCGGGCGCTCGGAAAGCTCCACCCCATCGTCGAGCGGCGCAGCCGCGGCGTCATCGTGGCCCGCGACCTCGACCGGGACGTCAGCATCACCGTCGAGGGCGTCCTTTGGTTTTCGCCCAAGGCGGGCACGATCACCGTCCACGACCTCCTGTCGGGAACCACCATGGGCAAGGGGCGGCGGGAGGACCGCGAGTACCGCGGCAGCATCTACGTCGCGGTCGACCGCCGGGGGAAGCTCGCGGTGGTCAACCTGGTCAGCGAGACCGACGTGCTGGCGGGCCTGGTCCCCGCCGAGATCTTCGCGAGCGCACCGATGGCGGCGCTCGAGGCCCAGGCCGTCGCCGCCCGGGGCCAGCTCGTCAGTAAGGTGGGCACGAGACACCTCGACGATCCGTTTCTCCTGTGCGCCGAGCAACACTGCCAGGTCTATGCCGGCCGCATGCGCGAGCACCCGCGCACGACCAAGGCCGTGGAGCAGACCGCAGGCTGGGTGGCCATGCGCAGCGGCGGCTCGCAGCTCGTCGACACCGTGTACTGCGCCAACTCGGGCGGCTTCACCGAGCACAACGACAACGTCTGGCCCAGCGATCCGGACCCCCAGCTCCGTGGGCGCCCCGACCCGCTCCTTCCTGCCGCGTTCCGGGGCGGCATCGATGCCGCGAACCTCGGGGCCTGGCTGCTCGGCACCCCGTCCAGCTACTCGCGTCCGGCGCAGGAATCCCACCTCGAGGCCTATCGCTGGCGCGAAAGCCTCGATCCCGCCGCCCTCGCGGGCAACCCCTTCCTCCCGAAGAAGCTCGGCACCATCGTGCAGATCGACGTGCTCGCGCGCGGCGTCAGCGGACGTGCCACGCGAGTTCGGGTCGCCGGCAAGGGCGGCTCGGTCGTCATCGACGGCGAGCTCCGCATCCGACGGGCGCTCGGCGGCCTCAAGAGCTCCATGTTCCAGCTCGTCGGCGGCGGCCATGGACACGGCGTCGGGCTGTGTCAGCACGGTGCGATGGGCATGGCGGCCGCGGGCAAGAGCTACCGACAGATTCTCGCCCACTACTACGCGGGAGCGCGTCCCACCAAGCTGTGGTGACGCGGCGGGGGGTGATCAACGGTTGCGGACGCACACCGTGCGCGCCACGGCTTCCATCGTGAGATACACGTTCACCTGGCCGCTGCCGGTATCGAGCGCGTAGGCCTCGTCGCCGGCATCGGTGTTCTCCCGCGACCAGTAGGTCCCGTGCGGCAGCCCCCCCGCCTTCATCAGCGTGCGGAGCTGCGCGCGGGAAGGGAGTCGCCACTTGCGAAGGGCGTCGACCTTGTGGTCCTTGCACTGGCTGTCGGCCAGGTCCCACGTCGTCGTCTCGGTCCCCGCGAACGCGACGAGCAGGTTGCCTGCCGCCTTGATCTTCCCGGACGCCAACGCCTGCTCGATCGCACCGGCATCGCCGTCGACCCGGTCGGGGGGCGGCGGTGGGATCGGGTGGTCGCGCGAGGACCGTGCTCCGGGCGCGGCCTCGGCCTCCTCTTGGACGTCCAGGTCGTCATCCGTCTCCGTCGGCGTGGCCTCGTCGCCGTCCGGTGACGCCGCGAGTGCTTTCTCGGGCGCTTTGGCGGGCCGGGTCGGCGATGGGCTCTCGGCCGGGCGCGACGGTTCGGCCGGAGCCGACGCGACGGGGACCGATCGCGCGGGAGGCTGCCGCCCGTCGTCGTCTCCGGCCATCATCTGCACGACTGCGACGACGCCCAACGCCGCGACGCCCACGATCGCAGCGACGAACATCAGGCGGTGGGGAGGTCCGCTCTCGTCGGTGCGCGGCGCCTCCCGAGCGCGGGGCAGCGCCCGCTCGGCCGCCATGTCGCCGCTCTGCTCGGGATCGAGGTCGTCCAGCGTCGGCGTCTGTGACGACGAGGAGCGCG
>CAZYSW010000003.1:40746-45239 GCA_964650105.1 uncultured Nannocystaceae bacterium | reverse complement strand
CGGAGAAGGTCATCTTGTGAGCGTCCATCAGCGCGGGGTCGATCGTCTCGTCAGTGACCGCGTTGCTGTCGTAGCCCGTGCCCAGGTAGCCCTCCAACTCGGGGATGAACCAGTAGGAGGCGCCGACGCGCACGCCACCGCCGTCTTTCCACATGCGCGGAAGATGCTGGATCACGCCCACCACGTCCTCGGGATCGTCGGGGTCGTCGGCCCCGAAGCTCTCGGGGTCGTCCAGGGCGTCGCCGGCCCCGCGGAAATCGCAGCTCCGGTCGCTCACCGCCTTTTCCATCACGCACTGCTTGTCGAAGACCGACCACCGCTGATAATCGCCGAACACGCGCAGCTCCCATTTGGGGGAGGGGCGTACGCGGACCCCGAATCGCAGAATGTCGGGCAGCGTTTGGGTCACGACCACCGAGGTCGACGTGGGCTCCTGCAGGGTGAAGACGTTGTCGAGCGTGCCGTTCAGCTCCATGCCTCCGGCGACGTTCGGCTGGCTTTGGTACGAAATCCCCAGGAAGTACTTGCCCAGCGACAAGACGTCGTAGACGACGCCCACGCCGAAGCTGCCTTGCCACCCCTTGGCATCGATGGCGCTGCGGCCTTCCTTGAGGCGGAGCTCCCCGGTGGGCGTGACGTCGACGAGGTCGTCCGAGCCGTCCGGATTGCGGGCGCGGATGGTGTTGATCTCGCTGCGGATGGCGTTGCCGCTGATGCCGATGCTCAGCCCGATCTTGCGGATGTTGAAGGCGAGCGCGCCGGTGATGTACATTGAGCGGATGGTTCCGTCGATGGAGTACCAGCGCTGGACGCCGTCCTGAGCACCCGGGAACTCCTCGTTTCCGACGTACTGCGGGTTCTTGTCCCAGACCGCGCTGCCGCCGAACGGGAAGTACAAGCCGGCCCCGCCGTAGATCCAGTCGGTGCCGAAGTCGGACGTCACGCCCGCGAACGGAGAGAAGATCGCGTTGAACAGGGTGGCCTTGCCGTCGTTCGCTCCGGGCGCCAGATCGAGGGTCTCCTCGCTGGAGACCACGCCGCGCCCCGGTCGGGTGTAACTGGCCCAGCGCAGGACCATCGTGCCGTCGATGAAGATGTGCGTTCCCTTCGACAGCGCAATCCCCGCTGGGTTGTAGTAGATGGCGGTCGCGTTGTCGGTGGTCGGGTGGCCGTGCTCGCCACCGAACCGAGCGGCGGCGAAACCCGACGCGTGGGCTTGCGACGCGCAGAGGCTCACGCCCACCCCGAAGGTGCCGCTGATCCACACGAGAGCCGCTCGTTTCAACTTCCCCGTCTTCGACATTGGCGATCGCCTTCTCGCTTCGGCGTGACCGTGGTTGGCCCCTCGGGCCGCTTGTCCCGGCGCTGGGGAGACTCTACACTCTCGTCGCCCCGATGGGGCGGACGCGCCGACACTTACCACGAGGCCGCATGACCATGAACCGTCAACCGCGGTCCGGGCTTTCGAGCCGCCCGGTCGCCTCCTCGTTCGTCGGCCCGGCGCACCCCGGATACGCCGTCGCCCTTCTGTCGGGGTTGCTGGCGGTCGGTACCGGGTGCCCCAGCCCGGACCCGGCCGGCAAGTTCGACGACTTCGTGGAACAGACCGCCGAACAGCGGGAGGAAGGGGCGCTGCCGGATTTCGGGGCCGCCCTGGCGGACATCAACGGCCTGTTTCACCTGTCGGTCGCCGCCTCGCTGGCGCCGACCTTGCCCCTGCAGTTCGTCGCCACCGTCGACCTCGAGCTGGCGCCGGACGGTTCGGGGGGCACCATGACCCTGGAGTTGCAGCCGCTGAGCCTCGACCCGGGCCAGACGCTGACGCCTCGCGAGCCGGTCGGTGATCCCTTCGTGCTGTCGGACATCGCCGTCGACGCGGCCGGCACGTTCGTGATCGACACCGGCGAAGTCATGCTGCCCGGGCCCTCGAACCCCATCAGCGGGAGCCCCATCGTCGCCACCTTGATCCTCAACGGGAACATCCAGAACGAGGATCTGTGGTGCGGCACGGCGGACGGCATGGTCACCAGCCCCATCAACAATCCGCTCGAGGGATCGACCTTCGGTGCGGTGCGCATCGAAGACGCGGCGAACCTCCCCGACGAGATCGTTGCCATGTGCCCCCAAGGTGGGGGCGGCGGTGGCGAGACGGATGGAGAGCCGGGGGGAACCGCGGGTGAGGACACCGCGGGAACGACCGGATGAGCGCACCGCTGAGCATTCCGGGTTGGCCCTGGGCCGCGCCGCCCGACCCCATCGAAGGCGCCCGCGATGTGCGTGTCCTGGTGATGTGCGGGTACGGCCTCAACTGCGAGGCCGAGACGGCGGCGGGATTTCGTCGAGTGGGAGCGACCGTGGACGTGGTGCACGTCGGCGACGTCATCGAGCGAGGCGACGCCGCGTTCGCCGGACGACACCTCGTGGTGTTCGTCGGCGGCTTCTCCTTCGGTGATCACATCGCCTCGGGGCGAGTGTTCGCCAACCGGCTGCGCTACCGCCTGGGCGATCGACTCGCACGCCACGTGGACGACGGAGGCCTGGTCCTCGGCATCTGCAACGGCTTTCAGACCCTGGTGAAGATGGGCATGCTTCCGGCGGTGGGACGCCAGCGGGGCGAGCCCCTCGCGCCGCAGCAAGCGAGCCTGGTGAGCAACGAACGGCTGGGCTACCGCGACGCATGGGTGCGGCTGGTGGTCGATCCCGACAGCCCGTGCGTGTTCACGCGAGGCTTCGAGGGCACCGTCCTCGAGGTCCCGAGCCGGCACGGCGAAGGGCGGTTGGTGATCGCCGAGGAGATCCGTGAACGCGTCGAGCGATCGCACCTCGTTCCGGTTCGGTACGCGGATGCGGCGGGGCGACCCACCGAAGCCTGGCCCGACAACCCCAACGGCTCCCCCGGTGGCGCGGCGGGTCTTTGCGACGAGACCGGGCGCGTGTTCGGATTGATGCCGCACCCCGAGGCCTACCTCTATCCGGAGAATCACCCGCACTGGCTCGCGCAGCGCGACGAGGGCACGCTCCCGCCGGTGGGTGTAGGGCTGGGTGTGCTGGCGGGCGGCGTCCGGGCGGTTCTCGAAGGTCGCTAGGTGTTTGACCTATTGTGCTTCTGCGGCGGTCGCACTCGGGCGCCTCGCACGTGGTGCCGCGACGAACGGTTTGGTGCGACAAGCGGCCGCCTCGCACGTCCATGGGACGTGCTGTGGCGACCCCATCATTTCATGCGAAGGTGATGCCCATGACCGAGATGGAATTCGGCTCGCGTTCGGACCTCGAAGCCCTCAGGCGGAGCGGACGGGGCAAGTTCGTGGCGCTCGGCGTCCTGTTGGCGGCGGCGTTGGGCGGAGCGGCCTGGTCCTTCCTCGACCGTGGTGGGATCGGCAACCCCGAGGACCCGGCCAAGGTCTTGGTGGTCTCACGCGGGACGACCATCGGCTACAGCGCGGTGTTGTCCGACGGAGGCTTCGAGGCTGCCGAGGGCACCCTGTCGGGGTGGGAGAACAAGGCGCGCGACGAGATCGAGGATCTCGAGCACGAGGGCGTCGCGGCCGTGCTCCACCTCGCCGACATGTTCGGCTACGGGTACGTGGCCTTCGAAGCGCCGCAGGAGGTCGATTTCTCGGGCGTGGACATCGAAGGCGGGGTGCCCACGTTCGACGAGCACGTCGAGTGGGCCGTCTTGTCGGTGGGTGACTTCGCGCACCCGCACGTGCTCACGGTGAATCCCGAACCCAGCAAGGTCCTGCGCGACAAGGCGATCCCGCTCTTGCAGGCCTTGTTCGCGCAGGAGCGCCTGGTGCAGGTGCTGCCGGAGAACGAGGCTCCCAGCGTGGAGGTCATCCAGCTCCGGGATCGCCTCGGCGAGGCCCTCCACAAGCTCTCGCGCCTGCCGGAGGCCGAGAAGATGGCCGAGAAGATCGTCGTCCAGATCCGACAGTCTCTCGAAGAGGAGGAGCGGGCCGAACCCAAGCCCCGGCGCCTGGCCGAGCCTCTGGAGAGCGGGATCCCCCTGCCGCTGGCCGACGGAGGCGTCCTGTCCATCACCCGCGTCGTGGAGGTGGTGACGCGCGACGCCGTGAAGGTCGATCTGGATCTGCAAGAGGAAGAGGTCTTCTCGTTCGGGCCCGCCGATGCGTCGCCCGATGCCCGCAGAAGCTGCGCAGCCCTGCTCGGTGGCAAGGTCTCCACCCACGACGCGCCGCGGTTTTCGTTCGCCGTCGACGGATCGTCGCTGTTGGTGCAGACGCTGTCGGAGGGGCTCACGCTCTGGCGCGCGGGCGCCGACGGAGGATGTGCTTTCGAGCGCGTCGGCGAGGTGCCGGCGCCGCGTCCGGGGATGGACACCGTCAACCCGGCGTTGTACGGCGACCAGGTCGCGCGGTCCGGCCACGCGCAGGGCTACGGCGTCGTGAGCATCGTTCGCGCAGGCGGTGGCGAAGAGCAGTTGCTCGCCATGCTCGACGCGTAGGCGCCCGCGCTGCGCACCGCGAGCAGGT